>JAGRHM010000202.1:1614-2246 GCA_020445005.1 Candidatus Competibacteraceae bacterium
TATCACGACGGCGATATCTACTGGTGCACTGCTGACGTCGGTTGGGTCACCGGGCACTCCTACATTGTTTACGGTCCGCTGGCTAATGGGGCGACCTCGGTCATGTTCGAAGGCGTGCCGACCTATCCAGACGCGGGCCGATTCTGGCAGGTGGTCGACAAGCATCAGGTCAACATCTTCTACACAGCCCCGACCGCGATCCGCTCACTGATGCGCGAAGGCGAAGGGCCGGTCAAGGCTACGTCGCGCAAGAGCTTGCGGCTCCTGGGTTCCGTGGGTGAACCGATTAATCCCGAGGCCTGGGAGTGGTATTATCACAATGTGGGCGACGGTCGCTGCCCAATTGTCGATACCTGGTGGCAGACCGAGACGGGCGGCATTCTGATCACGCCGCTGCCGGGCGCTACGGCGCTGAAGCCCGGCTCCGCGACCCGCCCATTCTTTGGCGTTTGCCCTGCGTTGGTTGATGCCGAAGGTCAATTCCTGGAAGGCGCAACGGATGGCAATCTGGTAATCACCCATCCCTGGCCGGGCATGATGCGCACCGTGTATGGCGACCATCAGCGCTTCATCGATACCTACTTTGCGATGTACAAGGGTCTGTACTTCACCGGCGACGGCGCGCGGCGCGA
>JAGRHM010000203.1 GCA_020445005.1 Candidatus Competibacteraceae bacterium
CGCAACTGATCATCGTGCCGGTGGTCCACGCGCAATTCGCCATCGTTCCTGAATTCACCCCGAGTGGGCGCGGCGCGGGCGGTTTCGGTCATTCCGGGCGGCATTAACGAACTCTTGATGAAAAAATCCATTTTTCGGGAATATGACATTCGCGGCGTGGTTGACCGCGACCTGACGCCGGATGTGGTGCGCGACATTGGTCAGGCGGTGGGCAGTCTAGCCGCTGAACGTGGTGAACATTCTGTTGCAGTAGGACGCGATGGGCGATTATCCAGTCCGACGCTGGGTGAAGCCCTCAAAACCGGCATCCGCGCCGCCGGCCTGACGGTCATTGATTTGGGCGCGGTCCCTACGCCCTTGCTGTACTACGCCACGCATACCCTTGACGCGACGCACGCCGGGGTCATGGTGACCGGCAGCCATAACCCGCCTGATTATAATGGTCTGAAAATCGTTATTGACCGCATTGCCCTGCATGGCGAAGTCATCCGCGACCTGCGCCGCCGCATTGAAACCAGCAATCTGCGTCACGGTTGCGGTCACGAGCAGTGCGCCGATATCCGCGTCGACTATATCCGCCGCGTCAGCGAAGCCCTGCCCCTCTCCCGACCGCTCAAGGTCGTCGTCGATTGCGGCAACGCCATTGCTGCCCACACGGCCCCGCCCTTGTTGCGCGCCTTGGGTTGCGAGGTGGTGGAGTTGTATTGCGAGGTCGATGGCCGCTTTCCCAATCACCATCCCGATCCCAGCATTCCCGAGAATCTGGCGGATTTGCAGGCGGCTGTATATGAACACCGGGCCGATATCGGTCTGGCGTTCGATGGCGACGCCGACCGGTTGGGCGTGATCACTAATACCGGTGAGATCATCTGGCCGGATCGGCTCTTGATGCCATTGGCCGAGGAAGTGCTGAACCGGTTTCCCGGCGCGGCGATCGTTTACGATGTTAAGTGTTCCTGGCATCTGACCCGGCTGATTGAGCGTTGCGGCGGCCAGCCGATTTTGTGGAAGACCGGTCATTCGCTGATCAAAGCCAAGATGCGCGAAACCGGCGCCTTGCTGGGGGGAGAAATTACCGGTCATCTGGCGCATGCCGATGACTGGTTCGGATTCGATGACGCCTTTTATGCCGCAGCCCGGCTATTGCGCTTACTGGCCGGGCAGAGTGGCTCCAGCGCCGAGTTCTTCGCGGCCTATCCGACCGGGGTGACGACCCCGGAGTTGCGGCTGGAGATGGCTGAGGGCGAGCCGTTGGGTTTTATGGAGCGCCTGGCGGGCCAAGCTGATTTTGGTCCCGGCGCGCACGTCATTACCCTGGATGGTTTACGGGTGGAGTATCTCCACGGCTGGGGCCTGGTGCGCGCTTCCAACACCACGCCGAGTCTGGTGCTGCGCTTCGAGGCGGATCATGCGCAGGCGATGACCGATATCCAGGAACGTTTTCGTCGCATCCTGTTGGGATTGGAGCCAGATTTGGCGTTGCCTTTTTAGCGCCTGTACAAAAATAACGGATTGTAGGAGCCCGTCTACGGGCGATATTATGGGCCAATCGCCTGTAGACGGGCTCCTACAGAATAAGTTGACGCCTTAGTTTATGCCGCCACTTACGCTATTTCTCGCCGGCTTGCTGCTCAGTTCCGCAACCCTCGCCCAAACTGTTGATCCGGTCACGGTCGATGCCCGCCCCTTCCGCGAAGTGGCTATGCCCGCTCGGGGCGCCGCGCCAGCCAGCGTCATTGCTCCAAATGACAGTCACATTGCCGCAGAAGTCACCGCCAAAGTTGCGCGCATTCACGCCGAGGTCGGTGGTGTGGTTAAAGCCGGGCAATTATTACTGGAACTCGATGACACCGATTACCGGCTGGCGCTGGCGCAAGCCGACGCCCAAGTCAAAGCGGTGCAGGCGCGCGTGGCTTTGGCGGAACAACGACTCCAGCAGGCTTTATCGCTGCGTAAGAAGCAATTCGTCTCTGATGACGCCGTGCTGGAGTTGCAAACCGGCGTTCAAGCCACTGAGGCCGATCTGAACGTTGCCCAGGCGCAACGCGCGATAGCAGCGCGCAATGTGGGGAAATGCCGGATCGTCGCCCCTTTTGACGGCGTGGTGCTGGAACGCCAGGCGCAGGTTGGAGCGCTGGCCGCGCCGGGGACCAACCTGCTGCGTCTGGTCGATCTGGCGTCCCCGGAACTCGAAGCGCAGGTTCCCTCTACCCAGGCAGACGAGTTACCGCAAGCAAGCAGGCTAATTTTCACCAGCCAGGGCCAGCGCTATCCTGCGCGTTTGCTGCGGCTGTCCCCCGTCGTGGATATCGCAGCACGCACCCGCATCGCCCGACTGTTGTTCACTGACGCCGCAGCGCCACCCGGCAGCAGCGGCCTGTTGCACTGGGAGAACGCCAACAACCAGTTACCCGCTGAACTGCTGGTGAAACGCGATCAGACGCTGGGCGCATTTATCGTGGATCACGGTCACGCCCAATTCAAACCCGCCCCCAAGGCTCAGGAAGGCCGGCCTTTCATCATGAGCTTGCCGCCGGAAACCCTGGTGGTGACGCGCGGCCATCAGGGTTTGAACGACGGTCAACCGGTGACCGTGGATGGCGTGCACTGAAATGCGCTTCGTCCGGGCGTTAATTACCAACCATCCCCTGGCTAACATCGCCTTCGTGGTGGTGATCCTCATGGGCTTGATCGCCTACTCGCGCATGCCGCGCGAACAGGACCCGGAAATCAATTTCAACTGGGTCAACATTATTACGGTCCTGCCCGGCGCATCCGCCGAAGATGTGGAAAAGCGCGTCACCAACCCGTTGGAAGACGCCCTGCGCAAGGTGCAGGACACCAAATTTGTCATCAGCTCCTCGCGGGAGGGATTATCGAACATCCTGGTGCGATTCCGCGATGTTCCCGTGCGGGTGTTCGATAAACGCGTCACTGACCTACGCCGGGAAATCCAGAACAAGGCCAATGCGGAACTCCCCGTCGAAGCTGAGGACCCGGAAATTCTGGAAATCACCAGCTCCAACGGTTTCCCTACCGCCATGGTCATGCTGACTGGACAAGCTGACGATGAGCATCTGCGTTCCGCCACCCGGATCATCCGGGACGACCTGGAACAGATTCCCGGCGTTGACGCCGTATTGGCGCTCGGCTTTCAAGATCCCGAACTCCTAGTGGAATTCGATCCTCCCGCACTGGCGGCCCGGGGTCTGACGGCGATTGATCTGGCCGAGGCACTGCGGTTGTGGTTTCGCGACGTGTTCGCCGGCAAGGCGCAAACCGGCAGCAGTGAGTGGCTGGTCAGAGTGAGCGGCGCAACCACCGATCCCGAGCTGCTTGCCCGTTTTTATTTACAACCCCCGGGTGCGACCGCCGCCCACGTCCCCTTGGATGCGGTCGCCCAAGTGCGGCGCAGCCGTGACGATCCGCTGCAACTGACGGCGATGAACGGTCAACCGGGCGTGATGTTGTCGATCACCAAGATTGGCTACACTAACACCTTGGAATTAATCGGACGGATTCGCGATTACATCGACCGCAAGAACGCGGTGTTGGCCGGTAGCGGTCTGCGCCTGACTCTGACCGACGATCAGACCGTGCCTACCCGCCAGGCGCTGGGCGTGATGCAGAACAACGCCGCCATCGGTCTGCTGCTGGTGTTGGCAGTATGCTGGCTGTTTCTGGGGTCGAGGATTGCCGCAATGGTGGCGTTGGGCGTGGTGTTTTCCGTCGCCGGCGCTTTTGTGATCCTGGATGCGGTTGGATCGACGCTGAATGTCTCAGTGTTATTGGGTATCGTCATCGTCCTGGGCATGCTGGTCGACGACGCCGTGGTGGTGGTCGAAGGCATCTATTACCGCATCGCCCGCGGCATGGCCGCGCTGGACGCCTCGCTGGCATCGTTGCGCGAGGTGTTCGCGCCGGTCACCGCGTCGGTGCTCACGACCATGGCCGCGTTCCTGCCGC
>JAGRHM010000204.1 GCA_020445005.1 Candidatus Competibacteraceae bacterium
GACAACCCAGATCAATGCAGTTGCCACAACCGGTGCATTGGTCGTCGATCACTTCGTAAGGCTTGAAACGCTCGAAGCGGTCGGTCAGCGAGCAAGGGCGGTTAGTGATAATGACCGAGGGTTCTTCCATTTTGGTCTCTTCCCGCACCAGCTTGACCATCGTGGGCAGTTCGTAGGGATCGACCATGCGGATGCGCTCGGGACGGACGCCCAGGGCTTCGGCCAGTTTGGCGAAATCGACGCGAGGCGCAGGCAGACCATGCAGATTTTCTCCCGTGCCGGGATTTTCCTGGCCACCGGTCATACCGACTGAGCGGTTGTCGAGGAGCAGCACCGTCACATTGCCCCGGTTGTAAATCATGTTCAGCAGGCCCTGCATACCCATGTGCAGGAAGGTCGAATCGCCAATCACCGCAACAATGTGTTTTTTCTCGTCGGATTCTCCGCGGCCCTTGTCCATGCCGTGGGCCATGCTTAACGATGCGCCCATGGAAATGCAGGTATCCAGGGCATTCCAGGGATGGCCAGCGCCCAGCGTGTAGCAGCCGATGTCGCCGATGATGTTGAGATTGCGGATATGGGAGAGAGCAAAGTAGGGACCCAGGTGCGGACAGGAGGCGCACATGGTCGGCGGACGAGGAAACACATCGGCCTGGCGGCGATCTGGGACAGAATAAGGCTCGCCAAGCAGTGGCTTGATGGCCGGACGGAGTACGCTGGGAGTCAATTCGCCAAAGCGAGGCAGAATGTCCTTGCCATGTACGGCGAGACCCGCAGCGCGGAGTTCGGTTTCCAGCAAGGGTTCGGTTTCCTCGACGACGACCAGCGTATCTACCTCGCCAGCAAAAGCGCGAATCCGGTCCAGCGGAGCTGGGTGACTGAAGCCAAGTTTGAACACCGGAGCGTTCGGGAAGGTTTCGCGGACATGCATGAAGGCTGGACCGGAGGTGACAAAGCCCATCCGCCGGTCGCTGCCCATGGAGACTTCGTTAAGGTCGCTGATTTCGGAGGCCGCGCGCAAGACCTGATCGCGCTGATGCATGAGCGGTAATCGGGGCTTGGCGTTCGCCGGAGTCATCACCCAGCGTTGGGGATTTTTCTGGAAGCCAGCGGCGGGCCGTTCGATTCGTTCACCGGCAAAGGTCACCATGGCTTTGACATGGCAGACGCGCGTGGTCATGCGCACGATGACCGGGGTTTCGTATTCTTCCGAGAGAGTAAAAGCGCGCTTGGCCAGATCGTAAGCTTCCTGAGAATCGGCAGGCTCCAGAACCGGTAGGTGGCCAAACCGGCCCCAGTAGCGCGAATCTTGCTCATTCTGCGAGGAAGATAGACCGACATCGTCAGCGACCACGATCACCAGACCGCCGACCACGCCAGCCAGCGATTGCGTCATGAAGGCGTCCGAGGCGACGTTCATACCGACGTGTTTCATCGCCGCCAGAGCGCGCGATCCGGCCAAGGAAGCGCCGATGGCGACTTCCACCGCCACTTTTTCATTAACCGACCATTCGGAGTAGATGTCAGGATAGAGGGCGATGTATTCCAGAATTTCGGTGGCGGGGGTGCCGGGGTAGGCGGCGGCGACGCGAACACCGGCTTCCCAGGCAGCGCGGGCGACGGCTTCGTTGCCGGATAGCAAATGGCGACTTTCAGCCTTGGCGTGAACCACGGCGTTCATAATAGGATGGACCTCGTTGGCGATAGGCGGAAGGCAAGGATGAACTGAATATTCTGTAGATTAGGCGAATTTTGGATTTTAGCCATACTCCAGCGAACGGAATAGGAGATACGCGAACTTCACCTGGTTTCAGCCGACGACGAAATTCTCAACGTCTACCCGGATGACCGGGCGCTCCAGGACGACCGTGACTGCTATCGCGTAGCGTCTGGCCCATTCTCCCGCCTCCTCGAAGCGATCCTCGCCACCGTACCGGGCAACATTAAGAACCATATCGAGTAGCAGAATTTTGCCGGTCGGGTTGGACGGCACGCACTCCAGGTCCTCGAATTCCCGAGTCAACCAAGCGCGCGCCTGCTCCTTGTCCAGACCCTGTATTTCGCCATCATGCAACATGATCTCGTATTCCCTTTTTCGATCGAACGATACGGTAACGGCATAACTCACGCTAAATCTCCTTTGGTTTGTCGATCCAATTATTATTGAAGGGCGCATTATACGGCTCTTAACAACAATATTCGCCAGAATAGTCAATACCCTGTTGCGCGAAAGACGTCCTCAATTAGACTTACTTCGACTCTAGCAATAATCAATGATGACGTCGGGGTATAGGCATGAAGATCGATCACCGGGTTTTTCTCGTCACCGGGGGGGCTTCCGGTCTGGGGGCAGCTACAGTGCGGATGCTCGTCGCGGCCGGAGGCCAGGTGACTATCGCCGATTTGAACCGGGAGGCGGGGGAGGCGCTCGCTGCTGAACTTGGCGTTGCTGCTCGTTTTATAGCGACCGATGTCGCCGATGAAGCCAGTGGACGGGCCACGGTCGACGCGACCCTCAGCACATTCGGTGCGCTGCATGGCCTGGTGACCTGTGCTGGCGTTGCTCCAGCAGAAAAGGTGCTGGTCAAGGGAGAGCCGCCGGGGTTGGCCCTGTTCGCCAGGGTTGTGCAAATTAATCTGATCGGCGCGTTCAACCTGACGCGCCACGCCGCGGCCGCCATGGCGAGCAATGAACCGGGAGAGACCGGTGAACGCGGCGTCATCATCAACACCGCTTCCATCGCCGCTTTTGAAGCACAGGTCGGCCAAGCCGCTTATGCCGCTTCTAAGGGCGGCGTGGTGGCGATGACTCTACCGATTGCTCGGGAACTCAGCCGCTATGGCATCCGGGTGATGGCCATTGCGCCCGGTGTCATGGAAACCCCGATGTTGATGGGCATGCCCCAGGAGGTGAAAGACTCGCTGGGCAATGTGGTTCCCTTTCCGCCGCGCCTGGGCCAGCCGGAGGAATTTGCCAGCCTAGTGCGCCAGATCATTGAAAACGGTTATCTTAACGGCGAAATTATCCGTCTTGATGGCGCGCTACGCATGGGCGCGAAATAGGCAGCCCTATTCATACGATTAAATAAGGTCAAAATACGATGGGACCCTTGCAGGGCATTAAAGTCATTGAATTCGCCGGACTCGGTCCGGTGCCTTTTTCCGCGATGCTGCTGTCCGACCTAGGCGCAGAGGTCGTGCAACTCAACCGGGATACAGCCAACCCGGAAGCAAACCTGTTCTCCCCGGAAAAGAATATTCCCAATCGGGGGCGGCGCATGCTTCGGCTCGACCTGAAATCCCCGGAAGGTCAGGTAACGGCGCTGCGGCTGATCGAATCAGCAGATGCGCTGATCGAGGGTTTCCGGCCCGGCGTCATGGAACGACTGGGTCTGGGGCCGGATGTGGCGCTGGCGCGAAATCCGCGATTGGTTTATGGACGCATGACCGGCTGGGGTCAGACAGGCCCCTTGGCGCAGACCGCGGGTCACGACATCAATTACCTGGCGATCACCGGGGCGCTGCATGCCATTGGCCGCGCCGACAGCGGCCCCGTCCCGCCGCTGAATTTGATTGCCGACTACGGCGGCGGCGCGATGTTTCTGATCGTGGGTATCCTGGCCGCCCTTCTGGAAGCGCGGAATTCCGGCCAGGGCCAGGTAGTGGACGCCGCCATGACCGATGGCAGCGCCCTGCTGATGTCCGCCATGTACAGCCTGCGAGCGATGGGGTTCTGGACGGATCAGCGGGAGCGCAATTTTCTCGATGGCGGCGCGCACTTTTACGATACTTATCAATGCGCCGACAGCAAATGGCTGGCGGTCGGACCGATTGAGCCGCATTTTTACCAGATTTTGCTCGAAGGTTGTGGCGTGATGGACCCTGATCCCCGGCAGCAATGGAATCCAAAATCCTGGCGACCGATGAAGGAGCGTCTGCGTGAAGCATTTCGCACCAAAACCCGGGACGAATGGTGTGCGCTCTTTGAAAATACCGACGCTTGCGTAACGCCGGTGCTGAGCATGGAAGAAGCGCCTGCTCATCCGCATAACCAGGCGCGGGAAACCTTTGTTGAGTTCGCTGGCTTGACGCAACCGGCTCCGGCGCCGCGCTTTAGCCGCACCCCAGCAACGATTCAGGGGCCGCCAGGCAAGCCGATCGACGCCTCACACGATTGGTTGATCGGCTGGGGATTTTCTGAAAGCGAAATTACCCGGTTCGTCGCAGATGGGGCGATTTGAAATGGAGTTTGTTGCCTATAATCCCAAGTAACTCAAACCAACCAAGGGGCTGTTATGACCGCCGACTATGAGGACATCCTCTACGAGATCAAGAATGGCGTCGCCACCATCACGATCAACCGTCCTGACAAATACAACGCCTTCCGCGCCCAGACCTGTGAGGAAATGATTGATGCCTTTCTCAAGGCAGGCTGGAATCGATCGGTGGGCGTCATTGTCCTGACCGGCGCTGGCCATCGGGCGTTCTGCACCGGCGGCGACCAGTCAGCGCACGCCGGGCATTACGACGGGCGCGGCGTGATTGGCCTGCCGCTGGAGGAATTGCAAAGCGTGATCCGTGATGTTCCCAAGCCGGTCATCGCCAAGGTGCGGGGTTACGCGATTGGCGGCGGGCATGTGCTGGCGCTGTTGTGCGACCTAACGCTCGCGGCGGAGTCCGCCAAATTCGGGCAGGTCGGTCCCAAGGTCGGTTCGGTCGATCCCGGATTTGGCACGGCTTATATGGCGCGGGTGATCGGCGAAAAGAAGGCGCGGGAGGTCTGGTATCTCTGCCGCCAATATACGGCGGCGGAGGCGGTGCAGATGGGGTTGGCTAACAAGGCGGTTCCCGATGACGAACTGGATGCGGAAGTCGATCGCTGGTGTGCGGAAATTCTGGAGAAAAGTCCCACCGCGCTGGAGTTGGCGAAACGCTCGTTTAACGCCGATACCGCGCACATTGCCGGTCTGTCATCACTGGGGTTGAAAGCGGTCAGCTTGTTCTATGGCACTGAGGAGTCGCAGGAAGGCGTACGGGCGTTTCAGGAAAAACGCAAGCCGAAATTCCGGGATTGATTGAGAGACTGTTCAAAATTTCCAATCAGCAGGAAAACGCCTGGATGCCGGTCTGGGCGCGGCCCAGGATCAGGGC
>JAGRHM010000205.1 GCA_020445005.1 Candidatus Competibacteraceae bacterium
GCGGTGGCGGGATTGGTGCCATGCGCGGCGTCAGGAACCAGGATTTCCCGACGGGCCTGATCGTTGTGGGCGACATGATAGGCGCGGATCATCGCTACGCCGGCAAACTCGCCCTGAGCACCGGCCATCGGCGTCAGCGAGACCGCCCGCATCCCGGTTACTTCCCGTAACACCTCCTGTAATTCGTAAAAGCAGGCCAGAAAATCCTGACTGATATTCTCGGGGGCTAAGGGGTGACGGTTCAGAAAACCCGGCAGCGAGGCCAGCCGGTGGCAGGCGCGCGGGTTGTACTTCATCGTGCAGGAACCCAGAGGGTAAAAATGGGTGTCGATGGAGAAATTTTTCTGCGAGAGCCGGGTATAGTGGCGCACGGTTTGTAATTCAGAGACTTCCGGCAGCGGCGCAGGTTTTGCGCGGCGGAAGTGGGTGGGCAGGTCGCACAGCGCCTGATCGGAAATAGCGGCCGGGACAACGCCCTGCCGGCCAGGTCGGGACTGGTCGAAAATCAGCATCGGAGCACCCATTCAGGTTGGGAGGTCAGCATTCACGCTCCTCGCCCGCACGCGGGCAAGGGGTCGGAGGGCGAGGGAAACCCCTCATTGCTATCAACTTAAGCGGTACGCGGTGCGTACCCTACCCTGGGATGCTCAATGTAGGGTACGCATTGCGTACCTTTTGCAGCCTGTAATTTCTTGTGAGCGTCTTAGGTTAATAGCATTGAGGGAAACCTCTTTCCCACGAGGAGAAAGGAACTTTAAGCCAGATCGCCCAACAACGACAAGCGTAAACTCTCGGGGATCGCAGGAACTTCGGCGGCGTATTCCGGGTGATTGACGCCGATCGCCAGCGTTGCGCCTTCCTTAAGATAGCTTTTCATCTCCGGCGTGAGTTCGAAGCGCAGGAAATGCACGGCGCTGGTTTTTTCCTCGTTTTCCCGCTCCAAATCTTCGTCCGCAATGGCGAACACCCGCTCGCAGCCTGCGGCTTGAACCCAGATCGCGTCTTCGATGCCTTTCAGGCGGGCGAGCATCCGCCGCCGTTCGTCAACATTCGGGTATTCGATCAACAGGGTGGCTTTGAAATTGCTCCCGTCCGGCACGAGCGGGTTATAGGCTTCCAGTTCGCCCTGGATGCCGTCTTCCTCGAAGATCTTTTCAATCCGCAGCATTTCCTGAATCTGATAGCGGATGGTTAATTCATCCTCGAACAGCAGGCTCAGGTGATCGCCTAGCGCCAGGCTGCGATTTTGTTTGTGGGCGAGCACCCGCGCCCGGAAAGTAGGGCGCTCGCGAGCATACTGCTCCAGGGTCATCAGGCTGTCACGGGTAATTAGTGGCATAATGAGTCCTCCACAGTTAAAGCCCGTAGGCAATCCGAATCAGGGAGATAGGATGCTGCTTTTGCGCCTGAGTCCCCCCCATGCCCTGACAGATATGGCGGCCGGCAATGGCGCAATCGGAACTTACGTAATCCGGATTCGCTTCGGCCATCTGCCTAAAGACCGGTCGGCCAATCTTCATCGACGTGTCGAAATATTCGCTCTTCACGCCCCAGGTGCCGTCGTGGCCGGCGCAACGCTCAACCGTATTCACCGTGGTGTCTGGGACCAGTTGCAGCAGTTCGCGCGTTTTTTGTCCCATGTTCTGCACCCGCAGATGGCAGGGAATGTGGTAGGAAACCGTGCCGAGCGGTTGCTTGAAGTCGGTTTTGAGCAACCCGTCCTTATGGCGCAACGCCAAATACTCGAAGGGATCGAACAGGGCCGCCGCGACCGCCTGTACATCGGCGTCCTCCGGGTACATCAGCGGCAATTCCTGCTTGAACATCAAGGTGCAGGAAGGAATGGCGGTTAAAATGGCGTAACCCGCGCGCGCCAGCTTGGCCAGCACGGGAATGTTGGTTTCCTTCAATCGGTTTACTGATTCCAGGTCGCCCAGTTCGAGTTTCGGCATGCCGCAGCAGGCTTCCTTTTCGACCAGGATGGTCGGAATCTCGTTATGGGCCAGAATTTTCAGCAGATCGTGGCCAATGCCGGGTTCGTTGTAATTGATGTAACAGGTGGAAAAAATCGCGGTTTTGCCCGGAGTGCGTTCGCCGTCACGGGCGGGAAAATGACCGTCGGCCTGGGCATTGGCGCGGAAGCGCTGAGGGGTGTAGTCGGGCAGTTGGCGATCGCGGTGGACTTTCAGCATCTTGTCGATCATGCCGCGCATAGCTTTGTTTTTATTAGTGGCGTTGACCGTTTGCGCGACTACCGGGATCGCCAGCAATTTACCCAGCGCGTCGGTGCTGGTTAGCAGCTTGTCCCGGAACGTGACCTCGCCCTTTTTGAACTTGACCGCCTTGGCGCGCAGCATCAGGTGCGGAAAATCCAGGTTCCACGGGTGAGGCGGCACATACGGGCACTTGGTCATAAAACACACATCGCAGAGGTAGCATTGATCGACGACCTCTCCGTAGCGGGCTTTGGGAATGCCGTCCACCTCGCCGGTTTCGCCCTCATCGATCAGGTCGAACAGCTTGGGAAAGGCGTTGCACAGGCTGACGCAACGCCGACAGCCGTGGCAGATATCGAAAACCCGCTCCAGTTCGGCGGACAGCGTACTTTCGTTGTAGTAGTCGGGGTTTTTCCAGTCGATGGGATGCCGTTTTGGCGGCTCTAAATTGCCTTCGCGGACGCTCATGAGGGTGGCCTCTTCTCAGGGGTAGCGCGGCAGAACGGGGGCGAGCGCAGCGCCCACCCCCTCGACCTTTAATCAACCAGCGCATCCAGGGCTTTCTGGAAGCGGTTCGCGTGGGAGCGCTCGGCCTTGGCTAACGTCTCAAACCAGTCGCCGATCTCGTCGAAGCCTTCGTCGCGAGCGGTTTTCGCCATGCCGGGATACATGTCGGTGTACTCGTG
>JAGRHM010000206.1 GCA_020445005.1 Candidatus Competibacteraceae bacterium
CGGGATTTTTTACCACTTCGGGTGGATTACCAGGAGCGCAGTTACGCCGCTGGGCGTATCCCGGGCGGCTTCTTCCGCCGTGAGGGCCGTCCTTCCGAAGGGGAAACCTTGACCGCCCGCTTGATTGACCGGCCGTTGCGTCCTCTGTTCGCCGAGGGCTTCACTAACGAAGTGCAGATTATCGCCACCGTGATGTCGCTGAACAATCAGGTCGACCCGGAAATTCCGGCGCTGCTGGGCGCCTCGGCGGCTGTGGCCCTGTCGGGAGCGCCGTTCAACGGTCCCATTGGCGCGGCCCGAGTGGGTTATCGTAATGGCCAATATGTACTCAATCCAACGCGGCGTGAACTAAAGTCCTCGCAACTGGATCTGGTGGTAGCGGGAACCGAGCGTGCGGTGTTGATGGTGGAATCCGAAGCGGATGGCTTACCCGAGGAAGTCATGCTGGGCGCAGTCATGTTTGGCCACGAGCAGATGCAGGCGGCGATTCGCGCCATTCGGGAACTGGCGGAGGAGGTGGGCGCGCAGCCGTTGTCCTGGCAACCGCCGGCGCGGGATGAAACTTTGCAAAGCACGGTGCGCGAGCTGGCTGAATCGGCATTGACCGAGGTCTACCAGATTGCGGAAAAACTCAGCCGCCAGCAGCGGGTCCGTGAAATCCGCGAGCAGACTATCATGCAGGCGATGGCGCAACAGCCGGAGCGTTGGTCGGCGCAAGTCATTGAAAATAGCTTTTCAGCACTGGAGAGCGAAGTCGTGCGTGGACGTATTCTGTCCGGTCAGCCACGCATCGATGGTCGAGATGCCCGCATGGTCCGTCCGATTACTATCCGGGTGGGCGTGTTGCCGCGCACGCATGGCTCCGCGCTGTTCACCCGAGGCGAAACCCAGGCGCTGGCGGTGACCACCCTGGGCACCGACCGGGACGCACAGATTGTTGACGCCATCGAAGGCGAATACCGTCAACCGTTCATGTTGCACTACAACTTTCCGCCTTATTCGGTCGGCGAGATTGGTCAGGTCGGCAGTCCCAAGCGCCGCGAGATCGGGCATGGTCGCCTGGCTAAACGCGGTGTCCAGGCGGTTATTCCCAAGCCGGATCAATTCCCCTATACCGTGCGGGTGGTGTCGGAGATTACCGAATCCAATGGTTCCAGTTCTATGGCCTCGGTGTGTGGTGCCAGTTTGTCGCTGATGGATGCCGGGGTGCCGATCAAGGCGCCGGTTGCCGGTATTGCGATGGGATTGATTAAGGAAGACGACCGTTTTGCCGTGTTAACCGATATCATCGGTGATGAAGACCATCTGGGCGATATGGATTTCAAAGTCGCGGGCACCACCGAGGGCGTTACCGCCCTACAGATGGATATCAAAATTGATGGCATCACCCGCGAGATTATGGAGCAGGCGCTGGTCCAGGCTCGTGAAGGTCGGTTGCACATTCTCGGCAGGATGGCCGAGGCGATTAACAAGCCGCGTCAGGAGTTGTCCGCACATGCGCCGCGCTACACGACCTTCCGCATCAATCCGGAGAAGATCCGTGATGTCATCGGCAAGGGCGGTGTTACTATCCGCGCTCTGACCGAGGAAACCGGCGCCACCATCGATATTAATGATGACGGCGTTATCAAGATCGCTGCGGTGGACAAGGCCGCTGCCGAAGAGGCTCGGCGTCGCATCGAGCAACTCACTTCCGATGTAGAAGCCGGACAGATTTATGAAGGCAAGGTCGTGCGCATCATGGACTTCGGCGCTTTCGTAGCGATTCTGCCGGGTCGCGACGGCATGGTGCATATTTCACAGATTTGTGAGGAGCGGGTGCAAAGCGTTTCTGACAAGCTGACCGTTGGCGATCTGGTCAAGGTGCGGGTGATGGAGGTCGATAAACAGGGGCGCATCCGTTTGACCATGAAGGGATTGAGCTAATCTGGCAAGGCAGGGTGTGATTCAAAGTGATGCAGGC
>JAGRHM010000207.1 GCA_020445005.1 Candidatus Competibacteraceae bacterium
CGCTGTTGAAGAAACGGAAAATACCGACGCGAATCGCGGACGGTTCGGTCTTAATGCGATGTGCCTGCGCCAAAATTTCAGTCCTTAATGGGTATGAAAACGGTCCGAACCATTGCCTTAACGCAGTTCTCTTAAAATCGCCTGGGTCTCCGCCGCCGGGATGCGTGGTCCCAGGCTAGTGACCAGCTTGGCCGCCGCCGCCGCCGCCAAGTCCCCTGCACGTCGATGCTCCCAGCCTTGGGTTAAACCATACAGAAAAGCCCCGGCGAACATGTCCCCAGCGCCCACGGTATCCACCGCTTCCACCTTGACCGGGTCAATGTCGATCAGTGTTTTCCCGTCCCAGATCAGCGCGCCCTGCGGCCCCCGGGTGATGACAAATTCCCTGCTCAAGGTTTTCAGGTAATCAACCACGCTGTTCAGGTCATCGACACCCGCCATACCCTTGGCTTCGTCTTCATTGGCGAACAGTAGATTGACGCCAGAACCAATCATATCCAGCAAGCCAGGCTTGAAGAACTTGACCATGTTCGGATCGGACAGCGAGATCGCGGTCTTGACGCCGGCGACTTCGGCGATGCGCTTGGCCTCGATGGAAGCGCAACGGGCGTTGTCGGAAGTAACCAGGTATCCCTCGGTGTAAAAATAATCCGAGTCGCGCAGAGCGTCCTCGACCAGTTCCCTGGCTGACAGCTCGCCACTGATCCCCAGGAACGTGCAGAGGGTGCGATCGCTGTCCGGCGTCACCAGCACCACACAGCGCCCGGTATGCCCCTGTTCCTTCTCGGTGTGATGATTGGTGTCCACACCGCCATCGAGCAGATCCTTCATATAGAAATGCCCGAGTTCATCCGCCGCGACCTTACACGAGTAGAAACACTTTCCACCGAACTGGCTGACGGCGATGACGGAATTAGCGGCTGACCCCCCGGAGCCACGCTGGTGATGGCGTTCCGCCAAATGGTTCATGATTTTCAACTGATGCTCTTCGCTGACCAGGGTCATCACGCCCTTGTCGATCCCCAGCGCTTCCAGGTCGGAAACCTGAACTTCATACTCCATGTCCACCAAGGCATTCCCGATGCCATAAACATGATACTTCGCCATGAACATCGCTCTCTTTAAGTGATCAAGTTGGCGCATCATACCAAATCCCAATGCCATCAATCCGCCCACCCATGAGCTGGACTTAGAGGCGCCGAAAACTCATCCTCATTGCACAGATTCAGGAGTTTTTAACGGCCTCTTATCCCTCCTCAATCCGGTAGCTGTAACCCTGTTCGGTCAGAAACAGTTGCCGATGACGAGCGAAATCCTCTTCGCAGGTGCGCAGACTGACCAGGGTATAAAACCGCGCTCGTCGGCCATCCTTCTTGGGCCGCAACACCCGCCCCAGCCGTTGCGCTTCCTCCTGCCGCGAACCGTATTTGCCGGAGACTTGGATTAAAACATCTGCATCCGGCAAGTCCACCGCGAAGTTGCCTACCCGTGACAGCACCAGTCCAGGCACGGTCCGCTCGCGAAAGCCCTGATACAATCGCTCCCGCTCGGCCTGCGGCGTCTTGCCGGTCAATAGCGGAAAGCCAGTGTCCGCCGCCAGTCCCTCCAACTGGCTGATGTATTCCCCTATCACCAGAACGCGATGGCCAGCTTCCTGTTTCAGCAAGTCCTTCACCACCGCCCGCTTGCGGGGATTTTCCGCCGCGATGCGAAACTGATTGCGGCGCGGGGCTAGGGCGTAGTCCATATCCCGTTCCGGCGTCTGGGCAATGCGGATTTCGGTGCAATCGGCGGCGGCAATCCAGCCTTGCCCTTCCAGTTCCCGCCACGGCGCGTCATAGCGCTTCGGCCCGATCAGGGCGAAAACGTCCTTTTCCAGCCCGTCCTCGCGGATCAGCGTCGCAGTCAGGCCCAGCCGGCGACGCGATTGCAGCTCCGCGGTGATGCGGAACACTGGCGCGGGCAGCAGATGCACCTCGTCGTAGATAATCAACCCCCAGGAACGGGCGTGGAACAGGCCGAAATGCACAAACTCCCCTTCCCGGCTGGGCCGCCAAGTCAGGATTTGATAAGTCGCCAGCGTAACCGGCCCCGTGTCCTTGCGCTGACCGCTGTACTCAGCGATGGCGTCCGGGGGCAGATCAGTTTTGTCCAGCAGTTCCCGCCGCCATTGTTCCATCGAAGTCTGACTGGTAGTCAGAATCAGCGTGTTCTCCTGCACCAGGGACATGACCACCATGCCCACGATGGTCTTCCCCGCACCGCAGGGCAGGACGATGACCCCGCTGCCGCCTTGGGCTTGACCGTCCTGATGGAAGGTCGCCGCCGCCGCCCACTGGTAATCGCGAACGGTGAACGCTTCGCCGTTGTTCGCAATCTCGCGCAGCCGTAGCGGCAACTCCTGACCCGCACTGTAACCGGCCAGATCGTCAGCCGGATAGCCAATAGCCACCAGCGCCTGTTTCAGCAGGCCGCGCACACCGAGTCGAATACGAAACGCCCGTTCGCCTAACCGCTCGCCCAGCAACGGCGCAACCTGCCGGTCACGGGCCAGCAGTTCCGTCAGCGGCGCGTCGGCAACCCGCAGAATCAGACCTATCTCGTCACGTTCAATCACCGTCAGGCCATAACGCCGGCCCAGCCCCTCGATTTCCTGAGCTACACCTTCCGGTATCGGGTACTTGGCGTACTCGCGCAAGACCGCGATCATCGCCCCGGCGCTCAGACCCGCCGCGCGGGCGTTCCAGATACTCAAGGGCGTGATACGGTAGGTGTGGATATGCTCGGGACTCTTGACCAGTTCCGCGAACGGCGCCAGGGCGTCGCGGGCCGCCTCGACGCGGGGTGAATGCACTTCCAGCAGTACGGTTTGATCGCTCTGCACGATCAGGGGATTTTGCGGGAGATAGTCACTCATTTGGGCAGACTGTAGCCGACTTTGCGCAGGGCGCTGCGGAAACGCGCTTCAGATTCAGTGGGAACAACCAGATGCCGCTCGCCCGCGCGCAAACAAAACAGCTGAGTGCGGCTGTCATTGGCGATCAGCGCCGCCATCACCGCGTCGGCGCATTCAATCAATCGGGCGTTGCCGATCATTTTCAGACTGCGGGCGCGAGCCGCCATGTCTTCAAGGAACCGCTCCACCGTCTCCGGCAAGGGTTGACCACTGAGCGAGACCAGCAACTCCGCCAGCACGGTGATGTCATGCCCCTCCTCCTGCGCTTCCAGCAGTCGGGCCTGATCGAGTTTCCACACCGCATCAGCGGTCTTGATCGCATAGCTGTCCAGCAACATGACGTCCGCCGGCTCCAGCGGTGCACCGATTGCGGCGATTTCCAGGTTGGGCAACACCCGCAACACCGGTGTGGAAGGCGTTTCCACCGCCGCTGGTTGATAACGGTCCGCGTGGCCCAAACAGTAAGCGCCCAGCGGATTGATACGGATATAGAGCAAGCCATCGTAGCGGCTGAAGAACGACAAGTCGTCGATGCCCCACAGCTTGCCGTAATCCGGGCGGGCGCTATGCGGTGGGATATAAGCCACGTCAATCAGACCCAGGGTTGCGGCGTATTCAAACAACAGGCACAGCGCATAGCGAGCCTGGAGAATCTTCCAGTCGTGGAAACCTTCGTAGCCTAGACTGCCGTAACCGGGTTCGCAGACATACAGATTCCACGGATCGCGGGTTACTTCAAAATCAGTTCCAGTGGCGCGCATCTGGCGAAACAGATCGTTGATATCGATCCACTCTCCTAGCCGACAATCGCCAAGCGCCTCGTTAACCACCGCGCGGCGACCGGCAACGGCGGTCAAACCTCGCTTGCCCTTGCCGGTTTGACCTTTGATGCAATCGATCCGGCGTAATTCATCGAACAAGGTGGTTTTCAGCCAGCGCTTCCAGAGCTGGGCAATGGTTTTTTCGACCGGATCGCTCAGCGCCTTTTGCCCGGCCTTGGTCAATTGCAGACTTTTACCGCTCAACGAGGCCAGTCCACCGGCCTGCGTCAGCATTGGCCAGGCGAAGGCTTTGATCGGGCCGATTTTGTCATATTCGTCGTAGCCGCTGTCGTCGTAGAAATCGCCGCCCAACAACAGGCCGTTCAATCCCCGCAGCGCCGCCGCGCCGGGTTGATTGGTTTTGTCGCTGACCGCCAGTTTGCCGGCATCGACCAGGCGGAGAA
>JAGRHM010000208.1 GCA_020445005.1 Candidatus Competibacteraceae bacterium
ACGCCATAAATATGATCGCCATCGCGCAAAGCCGCCTCCAGCGGTTTCAGCACCAGCGCCCCGACCGCCTCGCCGGGCACAAAGCCATCCGCATCGTTCGCGAAGGTCTTGCAGCGTCCCTCCGGTGACAGCATCTGCGACTGGCTGGTCAGAATATGCATTTGCGGCGTGGTCATCAGCGACACGCCGCCGGCCAGCGCCAGATCGCAATCGCCATCCTGCAGCGCGCGACAGGCTAGATGCACCGCCACTAGCGAAGAAGAGCAGGCCGTATCTAGCGCCACCGCCGCGCCTTTCAGATTCAGCCAGTAAGCCAGGCGAGCCGCTAGAATCGAGTTCACGCTGCCCATGCCGAACTGCGCGACCGGCAAGCCATCGTGACCCAGCGAATGCATGAAGTAATCGCCTTGCCCGGCCCCGACATAGATCGCGCAGCGACTGTTAGTCAACGCCTGATCGCTGTAACCAGCGTCCTCCAACGCTTTCCAGGCTTCCTCCAGGAATAAACGCTGCTGCGGGTCCATCACTTCCGCTTCCTGCGGCGCGATGTTAAAGAACAACGGATCGAAGCGGTCGATATTCTCCAGGAAACCGCCATGCCGACAATAGGTGCTGTTAGGACGGCGACCGTCCGGATCGTAACAAGTCGTCAAATCCCAGCGTTCCGGGGGAACTTCACGAATCGCATCGACGCCTTGGGCCAGGTTCTGCCAGAAGGTATCCAGATCGGGAGCGCCCGGAAAGCGCCCGGCCATGCCGATGATTGCGATGGAAGAGGCTAAGCATTCACCTCCCTCCTTTGCAAAAGGGGGGTCGGGGGGGATTTCACACGGCAACTCCATTTCAGATTGCCCCTGCTCCCTGCTTCCTGTCCCCTCCCTCTGAGCTACGATATCCGCCGCCAATGTCGCCAGTCCTGAATAACCAAGCAAACGCGGTGCGGGCAGTTCAACGCCCAGGGTATCGGCAATCAATCGCGACAACTGGCCAGCGCTGACCGTATCCAGGCCCAGCTCCAGCAGTTCCAGATCGTCATCCAAATCGGCGGGGTCCAGGTAAAGCAGACGCGCTAGCAGCAACCGCAGTTGTCCCAGAACCGCTGCCGTAGCCCGATCTTGTTCTTCCTGTTCCGGTGAGGCTGACGCGGGAAGAGAAGGGGCAACGATAGGTTCAGGCGTCACTTCTTCCTGGACGTTCGCAACGTCAACGGCCCTTGCGCCGGACCCTGCGTCTGTTGGGAGAGCATCCGGCGGGGAAGAGGTAACCGTTAGCAGATGCTCAGCCAGATAATTGGCCAACGCATTGATAGTGCCATGATCATATAGCCGGGTCGCCTTAAAGTCGCTGCCCAGCTCCTTGTTCAAGCGGTTAACCAATTCTACCGCCAGAATGGAATCCAGGCCCATTTCAACGAAAGGCGTTTCATCGTCAATCGCATCTTCCGGCAAGTACAGGGCATCGGCCAACAAGGTGCGTAACCTGGCCCGAAGCGGTGCGGGGTCGAACCACCCTGGCGCTGTGCGCCACCCCTCCTTGGACAAGGAGGGGAATTCAGCAGACAGTTCTGCTGCATTCGTCGAAGGGATCTCTGGCTCCCCTTGCCGCGTGGGAGAGAGGTTAGGAGTGAGAGCGACGGATTCCCCGCGCCGATGATTAAACCAGTAACGGGTATCCGCGAAGGGAACACCCGGCAATGGCAGGCGTCGCCCGTTGGAACCTAGTTGCGTCCAGTCCAGCGCTGCGCCTGCCGCCCACAGCCGTGCAATCTTGTCCCAGCGTCCTTTTGCCAACTCCGCGCGCGCGAAGGCGTGCAACTCATCGCTACTGTCGAACAGCGTCAATTCCGCCGCCACCGTGCTTGCCCGTCCCTGGAAAATGCGCGCGGCATCCAGCTCACCCTTCAACCAGCGTTCCAAACCGTTCAATCCTTCCGCCAGCGAATCGGCAACCAGAGCGAGCCGCTCCGGCCAGGCTTCCCGTCCCGTTTGCAGCGTGAACAACACATCGCGCCAACGTCTGCTCAATCCATCAGTTTGGGCGCGCAACTCGACCACCAGTCGTTCCGCCAGCGCGCGCAAAGCAGGTTCACTACGCGCCGACAAGGGGAAAATGGCCGGTGGTAAGGATGCGGTTGGCATAACAACGTCTTCCGCACATTCCTCCAACACCAGATGGGCATTGGAGCCGCCGAAACCAAAGGAACTAACGCCGGCGCGGCGTGGCAATGATTGGCCGTTGGCATCATGCAATGGCAACCAGTCTCGGGTCTGGGTAACCAGATAGAACGGACTGCCTTCCAGGTTGAGATACGGATTAACCTGCCGGATATGCAAGGTAGCCGGCAACTGCTGATGACGCAGCGCCAACACCACCTTGAGCAGGCCGGCGATGCCCGCCGCCGGCTCCAGGTGGCCCATGTTCGACTTCACCGAGCCAAGACCGCAATACGCCGTAGGTAAAGGCTGTCCGCGTCGGGTCGCCAGCTCCCCAAAGGCCCGGTTCAGCGCTTCAACCTCGATGGGGTCGCCCAGTTCAGTCCCGGTGCCATGCGCTTCGATGTAGGAAACGGTTTCGGGGGAAACATCGGCCTGGGTATACGCAGCGACCAGCAAACGCGCCTGAGCCTCGGGGTTAGGCGCGGTCAGGAAATGCGCGCGTCCGCCATGATTCTCGGCGCTGGCCAAAATCACGGCCTGGATATGATCGCCATCCGCTTCCGCTTGATCGAGCGGTTTGAGCAACACCGCGCCGACGCCTTCACCCTTGACATAACCATTCGCGCTTTGATCAAAGGTCTTGCAACGTCCATCCGGGGATAACATGCCCAATTGACTGCCCAGCACATAAGTTTCCGGGGACAGCAACAGATGCGCACCGCCGGCGATGGCCCATGCGCACTCTCCATCGCGCAAGGCGCGCATGGCCCGATGCACCGCCACCAGCGCGCTGGAACAGGCCGTGTCAATAGTTTGGCTGGGGCCGCGCCAGTCGAACAGGAACGACACCCGATTCGCCAGCATGGTCGGCGTATTCCCTAACACCGCTTGCGCCTTGGCTTCGCCGGCATCGCCGATCAGGCCAAGATATTCCTGCAACTGGCAGCCGACGAAGACGCCGATATCCCGCCCGGCCAGTGCGCCGGGGCGATAACCGGCGTTTTCGACGGTCGCCCACACCGTCTCCAGGAACAGCCGATGTTGCGGGTCCATGAAGACCGCCTCGCGCGGCGAAATGCCGAACAGCGCCGCATCAAA
>JAGRHM010000209.1 GCA_020445005.1 Candidatus Competibacteraceae bacterium
GAGCCGGTCTGGCAGTCCTGCTGATTGGGCGCTGGCAGTGGGACTGGCGGCCTCTGGCGGTAACCGGCGCTGCGGTCACCCTACTGGCGTTTTTTGCCCCCCAACATCCGGAACTAGCTTTTGCCGCTGGATTATTGGGCTTGACCCTGGCCGTCGCCCTGCGTCCAGATGAAGGTGAGGAATGGCTGAGTCAAACCTGGGGATTCGCCAAGTTGATCCTGCCCCTGTTGCTGGCCGGCGTGTTGCTGGCCGGATTTTTGTTAGGCCGACCGGGTCATGAAGGCGTCATTCCTTCAGCGTGGGTCAGTGCGCTGGTTGGCGGCAATTCCCTGCTGGCTAACCTGTTAGCTGCGTTTTTGGGCGCACTGATGTATTTTGCCACGTTGACCGAAATTCCCATCGTTCAAGGTCTGTTGGGCGCAGGTATGGGTAAAGGACCGGCCCTGGCCCTGTTGCTGGCGGGGCCGGCGTTATCTCTGCCTAATATGCTGGTCATCCGCAGCATTCTCGGTACGCAAAAGACCCTGGTTTATTGCGCGCTGGTCGTGGTCATGGCGACCTGCTCCGGCGTGATATTTGGCGTGTTCTATTCATACAACTGAGGAGTAAGGTTCATGATGAAATTGCAAATTCTCGGCAAAGGTTGTTCCAAATGCCTCACGCTCGGCGAACATGCAGCGAGCGCGGCCCAAGCGCTGGGACTGGACTATGAGATGGAAAAGGTCACCGACATGAACGCTATTATCGACGCCGGGGTGATGACCACGCCGGCGCTGGCGGTGAATGGCGAAATCAAGAGCGCCGGCAAAGTGTTATCGGTGGAGGAAATCAAAAAGCTGTTGAGCGCCTGACGATGAACGTCTTGTTTCTTTGCACGGGTAATTCCTGCCGTTCGATCCTGGGCGAGGCCACCTTCAATCATCTGGCGCCACCGGGCTGGAAAGCGCTGAGCGCCGGGAGTCATCCGACGGGTCAGGTGCATCCACGCTCGCTGGCCTTGCTGGCGCGCGAGGGCATCGTGACCGAGGATTATTACAGCAAGTCCTGGGATAACCTGCCGGTCACGCCGGATATCGTGATTACGGTTTGCACCAGCGCGGCGGGCGAAACTTGCCCGGCGTATCTAGGGCCTGTGCTGCGCACACATTGGGGTGTGGAAGATCCGGCGCATGTGACTGGTACTGATGAGGAGATTAACGCGGCGTTTATGCACGCTTATCGGGTGCTGCGGAACCGTATAGAAGCGTTCCTGGCGTTGCCGCTGACTGAGTTACAGAACGACCGCGCCCGCTTGAAAACGGAGCTGGATCGTATTGGCGCATTGCTTGCTGATTAAAAACGAGTGTAGCCCGGATGGAGCGTAGCGGAATCCGGGAAAACCCTGGATTTCGGCCTAACGGTCTGCATTCGGGCTACGTGGTTGTAGAGATTGCTCAGCGCCCACTGATCCCTTGTAATAATTTTCGCTCTTCAACCCGTTCTGGGTGATTAAGAGGACATCCGGCACATACCTTGCTTTCTCAAGCGGCTGCGAGTTTTCTGGAGATAATGAATGCACCGGCCAGATGCAGCATGGCCAAGTAATTCTTGGCTTGGCGAAAATCACGAGTCCGAATGGCGCGAAACCCTTTTAGCCACGCCAAGGTCCGTTCAACCACCCCGCGCCGCGCTGGGAAACGGCGACTAGTGTTGCCAGAATCAAAAAATGAATAAGAAGCTGCTGAGCGAAAGTGATATTTGTGCGAAATACATCACCCCCTATCTGATCAGCGCCGGTTGGGACGAAGTTGCGCAAATTCGCCGCGAGGTGAGTTTCACGAAAGGGCGCATTATCGTGCGCGGCAAACTGGTCGCGCGTGGCCAAGCCAAGCGGGCCGACTATATCCTCTATTACCGACCTAACTTGCCCATCGCCCTGATCGAAGCCAAGGACAATCAACATAGCCTTGGCGATGGGATGCAGCAGGCGCTGGATTACGCGGTCACACTCGATATTCCCTTTGTCTTTGCATCGAACGGCGATGGCTTTGTCTTCCACGACCGTACCGGGATGAGCAGCGCGATGGAAACGACGCTGCCGCTGGACGCTTTTCCGTCCCCGGCGGAACTCTGGACCCGCTACTGCGCCTGGAAAGCACTGACACCCGACGTTGAACGGATCGTCCTACAGGATTATTACGATGAGGGCAGCGGCAAGGCGCCCCGCTACTATCAGTGCAGCGCCATCAACGCCGCCCTTGAAGCGATGGCCAAAGGGCAAAATCGCCTGTTGCTGGTGATGGCGACGGGCACCGGCAAAACCTACACCGCGTTCCAAATCATTTGGCGATTGTGGAAGGCGCGTTACAAGAAACGCATTCTGTTCCTGGCCGACCGGAATATTCTGGTCGATCAAACGATGGTCAACGATTTCCGGCCTTTCGGCCCGGCGATGGTGAAACTCAGCACCCGCGCCAAGACCATTGTCCGCGCGACCGACCCCGACGCTAACGCCCGCATCGACACCGCTTATGAAATCTACCTGGGTCTCTACCAGGCCATCACCGGCCCCGAAGAGCGCCAGAAAGTGTACCGGCAATTCTCGCGGGGCTTTTTCGATCTCATTGTCATCGATGAATGTCACCGGGGCAGCGCCGCCGAAGATTCCGCCTGGCGGGAGATTCTCGACTATTTTTCCGCCGCGACGCAGATGGGCTTGACTGCTACCCCCAAGGAAACCGAATACGTTTCCAACATCCAGTATTTTGGCCCCCCGGTCTACACCTACTCGCTCAAGCAGGGCATTCGCGACGGCTTTCTCGCGCCCTACAAGGTCATCAAGGTTCACATCAATGTGGATGTGGAAGGCTACCGCCCGGAACGAGGCAAGCGGGATCGCGAGGGTGACGAAGTTGCCGACCGGTTGTACAACCAGAACGACTTTGACCGCCATCTGGTCATTGACGAACGCACCCGGATCGTCGCTGGCAAAGTGTCGGATTTTCTCAAGGAGAGCGGCGACCGATTCCAAAAGACCATCGTGTTTTGCGTGGACACGGAACACGCCGCCCGAATGCGCCAGGCGCTGATCAACGAAAATCCTGATTTGGCCGGCGAAAATGCCCGCTACATCATGCGGATCACCGGCGACGATGAGGAAGGTACCCAGCAACTCAGCAATTTCATCGATCCTGAATCTCGCTATCCGGCGCTGGTCACCACCTCGCGTCTGCTGACCACGGGCGTGGATGCCCAAACTTGCCGGTTGATCGTGCTGGAGCGGGAGGTCGGTTCGATGAGCGAGTTCAAGCAAATCGTCGGGCGCGGGACGCGCGTGCATGAGGACACGGGGAAGTATTACTTTACCTTGATGGATTTTCGCGGCGCGACCCATCATTTCGCCGATCCGACGTTTGACGGTGAACCGGTGCAAGTTTACGAACCCGGCGAAGACGATCCCATCACGCCGCCCGACGTTGAGACATCCGGGCGCGACCTGGAGGAAGATGAGCCGCCGTTGTATGACAAGGCGGTGGAGGAGACCCCGTTGGATAGCCCGCCACCCGACATCTCCCTACCGTCCGACGATCCCGAACCGAGCAAAAAAATCTATGTGAATGGCGTCCATGTCACCGTGCTGGCCGAACGGGTGGAATATCTGGACGAGAACGGCA
>JAGRHM010000210.1:0-1782 GCA_020445005.1 Candidatus Competibacteraceae bacterium
CGATCCATCATCAGGCGATGGCCGAAACAGGCGGCGCTGGCGCGTAAAACCTGCTCACGCAACACCGCGCAATAGGCCAGCATGACGGCAAACGCCGCGTCATTGCAGATCGCGCCGATGTCGCCGCAATGATTCGCTAGCCGCTCTAACTCCGCCATCAACGCCCGAAGCCAGTGGGCGCGGACGGGAATCTCGGTCTCGGTCGCTGCTTCCGCAGCACGGGCAAAAGCCAGCGCATAAGCCACGGTGCTATCACCCGAAACTCGCCCAACCAGTCGCGCTGCCTGTTCCAGCGAAGCACCATTGAGCAAACTCTCGATACCCTTATGGACATAACCGAGTCGCTGTTCCAGGCGCGCTACCGCCTCGCCATTGGCGGTAAAACGGAAATGCCCTGGTTCGATAATCCCGGCGTGAACCGGCCCCACGGGAATTTGGTGCAGGCTCTCGCCTTCCACCGGCAGGAACCGATACGGTGGCAGGGGCGGAGTCGGTGCGGTGGCCGCGCCCAGCGGATGACGCACTGTCCAGCGGCCATGATCCAGCCACGGGCGCAGATCGGGCGCATCCATTGGCTGCAAGCCAAACAGGTCAGTCATCGTCCGTTCCAGGCGTTGCGCCGGGGGGTGAAAGCGACCGACTGAGGGAAAGCGTCCGTCTAGGCAGGGCAGGCTAGCGATGCAAAATTCCCCCGGCGCTTCGCGCCACCCTCCTTTTTCAAAGGGGGGTGGGGTGCTCAGATGGCTCCCCTCTTTTTCAAAGGGGGGTTGGGGGGAATTTATCGGACTTTCATACACCGCTAAATGCACCATGCTCACTTCACCCCATAAACCCAGCAACGTCCATGCACCGCCCGCCAAGCCCTCACTCAAAGTCTTCCAGATTTCAGTCGTCACCACGGCGCGAGGCCAGGGATGATGTTCAGCAACCGTCTGGCCGGCATTGAGAACCATTTGCAAAGATCGTGTACTCATCATGGCATCCTCACCCCAGCAACGCCGCAACATTTCTGAACCAGTCCACCAACGGCCCCGGCAACCAGATTCCGGCGACTAGCACCAGCGCCAGATGCGTCACCATTGGCAGTGCGGTGATCGGCGCGGGTCCCGGCGCATTCGCACCCTGCGATTCGCCAAATGCCATTTCATGCAACCGCCAGAGCAACAGGCCAAATCCCAGTAGTAACCCGAGAGCCAGCGGCAACGCCAGCCACGGCTCACGAGCAAAGGTGGAGCTAACCACCAGAAACTCACTCATGAACACGCCGAACGGCGGTATTCCGGCAATCGCCACCACCCCAATTACCAATCCCCAGCCAAGCATCGGATTCGTGACAGTCAGTCCGCGAATCGTGGAAATCCGTTGGGTGCCCTTGACCTGCGAGATATGGCCGACTGCGAAGAAAATCGCCGACTTGGTCAGGCTGTGCATCGTCATGTGCAGCAGTCCGGCAAAATTAGCCAATGGCCCACCCATGCCAAAGGCGAAAGTAATAATGCCCATGTGCTCAATCGACGAGTAGGCGAACAACCGTTTGATATCGCCGCGCCGATAGAACATGAACCCAGCGAACACCAGCGACAACAGCCCCAGTCCCACCATCAGCGGCCCCGGCGCCAAGGCCGACGGATTAGCGCTCATCAACATCTTGAAGCGCAGCACTGCATACAAGGCTACGTTCAGCAACAAACCCGACAGCACTGCCGAAATCGGCGTCGGACCTTCAGCATGGGCATCGGGCAACCAGGCGTGCAGCGGAACCAGACCGGCCTTGGTGCCGTA
>JAGRHM010000210.1:1859-5021 GCA_020445005.1 Candidatus Competibacteraceae bacterium
GTCCCTGACCCATCGCCGGTTGCGCTGCCAGATACACTAGGATGGTGCCAAACAGCGCTAAAGCAATGCCGAGACTGCCAAGAATGAAATACTTCCAGGCGGCTTCCAGCGCCTCGCGGGTCCGGTAAATGCCCACCATCAGCACCGTGACTAGTGTCGCCAGTTCAATCGCCACCCACAGCAGGCCAATGTTGTTGGCCAGCAGCGCCAGGTTCATGGCGAACAACAACGCCTGATACATGGCGTGGTAGAAGCGTAAATACTTCGGCGTCAGTCGCCCGGTTTCCAGTTCATGGGCGATATAGCCGGCGCTGAACACACTGGTGGTGAAGCTGACCAGATTGTTGAGAAAGATCAAATAGACATTGAAATCATCGACGCGTAGATAAACATTCGCGTCTGGCCGCGTCCCGAACAGGGTGACGGCAGCCAGTAGGCTGACCAGCGCCGCACCGACATTCAGCCATGCGCCTAACCGATAATGGGATAATCCCACCAACAGCAGCGCCGCTCCGGCGGGAACCGCCAGCAGCGTAGTCAGCGCCATTCCGCCTAAATCGCTCATCGCCGCCGCTCCCCGCGAAAGGCATCCATGGTCTGCATATCCACGCTGTCAAAGCGTTCGCGGATGCGAAACAGAAAAACGCCAATCACAATCAAGGCGATCAGCACCGAGAACGCCACACTGATCTCTACCGCCAGCGGCATCCCCTGCGCTCCAGCCGCCGCCAGCACCAGCCCATTTTCCAGGGACATAAAGCCAATCACCAAGCTCACCGCGTTCTGACGATTGACCATCAACAGCAGCCCCAGCAGTACCACCGCCAGGGCAAACGCCAGATCTTCCCGCGCCACTGCATCGGTTCCTGCCGTCACCGGCAACATCACCAGAATCGCCAGCGCCACCAAAGCCGCGCCAGCCAGCATGTCACGACCGACGCCACCGACGACTTCCAAAGTGCGGTGGATGCCAAGTTGCCGAATAATGCGATGCAAGGCGAGCGGAATGAAAATCGCCTTGAACACCAGCGCGATCCCAGCGGTGACATACAAATGGTGGGCTTCCTGAATGTACGCCTGCCAGCCCACCGCCAGCGCCAGTGTCAGTGAATGCAGAGCAAAGACCTTGAGCAGCGCGTACAGACGGTCTTGGTACAGCAGCAGCAGGCTGATGACCACCATGCTGCCCGCCAGAAAGTGGGCGATGTCAAACTCCAGACTGTGCATCACAGGCTCCGCGAAACGAACAGCAACAGCGCGCCGAGCAGACCGAGCATTAGCGCCGCGCTGAGAAATTGATCGACGCGGAATACCCGCATCTTGGCGATGCTGGTCTCGAACAGCGCCAGCAGAAACCCGCCCAGCGCCAGCTTGACCAGATAAGACGCCACGCCGAACAGATAAGCCGTTAAGCTTTCCCCGGCGGTAGCCATGCCCCAGGGCGCGAAGATGCAGCCGAGCAGCGACAGATACAGCAGCAATTTGAGCGAAGCGGCCAGTTCAATCAGCGCCAGATGGCGACCGGAATACTCCAGCACCATCGCCTCATGCACCATGGTCAATTCCAGATGCGTCGCCGGATTGTCCACCGGAATGCGCGCATTTTCGGCAATCGCCACGATCATCAACGCCATCAGCGCCAGCGCCAGCGACACCCTCAGCCCGACATTGGCGGTGAGCATGAACCGGGCCACCGACGACAATTCTGTCGTGCCGGCCAGCAAGGACAAGGTGAACACCATCATCAACATGGCTGGTTCCGCCAAAGAGGCGATCATCATCTCGCGGCTGGCGCCGATGCCGCCGAAACTGGTTCCGACATCCAGGCCGGCCAGCGCCAGGAAAAACCGGGCCGTTCCCAACAGGGCAACGATGGCGATCAAATCGGCGGTCCAACTGAACGGCAAACCGCTGGCGAAGGTCGGCACCAGCGCCGCCGCGACCCAGATGGCGGCAAAAATTAGATAAGGCGCGACTCGGAACAGCCAGGAGGCGGAATCCGCCAGCACGACTTCTTTGCGCAGCAGCTTCAGCAAATCACGGTAAGGTTGCAGAAGGGACGGCCCGCGCCGGCGCAACAACCGTGCTTTCAACGCGCGCACCCAGCCGGTGAGCAGCGGTGCCAACAGCAGGATCAGCAGCATTTGTCCGCCCTGCACCAGATAATCGGTGATCAGCGCCATAGCACCATCCCCAGCAGTAGCAACACCAGTGCGCCGAACACCAGACTGAGATAACGGCGAATCGTCAGATATTGCAAATGGTTCGCGCGGGTCGAAATCGTGATAACCGCCTGGGTGATTGGCGCGTAGCCATAATCCCAGACCGGGTCGCGCAGCTTGACCTCGAAGTGTGCGGCTTGCCCATCGCCGGGCGGTGGCATGATCACCTGTTCGCGGGCTTGGAACACCACGCTGCCGAAGACCCGGCGAATGGGTTGCGCGAAACTGCCGCCGGTGTACTGGGTGGCGGGACTGGCATCCGGGAACCCGCAGTCCCAGGCGGGTCCGCGCCGGAGCCGGTTGGAGGCGAATCGGTGAATCAGCACGGCGGTCAATACGGCAGAGAATCCCATGAACAGCAACACCAGTAGCCCGTTGTACGAGGCTTTCACATCCGCTACCGGCGCCAAGCTTAACCAGGGTTGACTGTGCTGAGCCGGCAACTGCGCGCCGCCGTTGATCAGCCCCACCACCGGCCCCAAACCATCCACCACCAGTCCCGGCAAGATTCCCGCCAGCAGACACAACGCTGCGAGGGTGAACATCGCGGTCAGTGAATAGCGGTCGGTCTCATACGCGCGCGCTGCATCCGGCGAACGCGGGCGACCAAGAAACGTAATCCCGAAAGCTTTAACGAAACAGGCGGCGGCTAAAGCAGCGGATAACGCCAGCAGCGCTCCGACTGCCGGGGCCAGGAACTTGAGCAGCCATTGCGGCAATTCCGGGGTGAGCAGAATCGCCTGGAAGGTCAGCCATTCCGAGACAAAGCCGTTCAAGGGCGGCAGCGCCGAAATCGCCGCTGCGCCGATCAGGAATGCCAACGCGGTCCACGGCATCGGGTGAATGAGTCCACCTAATTGTTCCATGTCGCGCTCGCCAGTGGCGGTCAACACCGCGCCGGTTCCTAGAAACAGCAGGCTTTTGAACAGGGAATGATTGA
>JAGRHM010000211.1 GCA_020445005.1 Candidatus Competibacteraceae bacterium
CCGGCGAGCCAAAGTCACCGCTGAGCAAGAAAAGATCAGCGTCGACGGCCATCCGGTCGATCAGCGTTTCCAGTACCGCGTCGCGCATCGGGCGCACCGTGGCGTTCATGACATCTCTCCAAGCAGGGCGTCAAGCTGGGCGAGCGGGATGCCCATGACGTGGCTCAGAGGCGCATCTTCCAGCCCCGGAACGCCTCGACCCTTATGGGTATCGGCAACGATGCAGCGCGGCTGGCTGGGCGTCGCGACAGCCAGCACAGTCAACAGCGCTTCCAGATCATGGCCGTTGACTTGATGGGTCGCCCAGCCGAACGCTGTCAGTTTGGCGGTCAGGGAGCGGTGACTGACGATCTCGTCAGTGGGACCGAGCATACTGATGTGATTGTTATCGACGATGACGGTCAGGTTGTCCAGTCGGTGCTGGGCCGCCAGCATGAAGGCTTCCCAGTTGGCGCCTTCGTGCAACTCGCCGTCGCCGACCAGAACCACTACGCGCCTGGCCGGATCATGGCGCCGCAAGGCCAACGCCATGCCGCAACCGACGCCGACGCCATGACCGAGCGCGCCGTTGATGGTCTCGACGCCGGGAATAGCCGGTTCCGGGATGACGCTTAACAGTGCGTCCGGCTGACCGATTTGCGTGAGCGCTTCGCGGGGAAAAAAACCGAGATCAGCCAGAATCGGGTACAGGCTGATAGCGCCATGGCCTTTGCTGGCGATGAAACGGTCCCGGTCAGGCCAGGGTGGCAGCTTCGGGTCGTAGCGCAGGAAGCCGCCGTAGTACAGTGCGACCAGGATTTCGATGCAGGACAGTGCGGACGCTACCCGGGTTTCCGGGGAACGGCGGTGGATGTGCAGGGTTTCGCGCCAGACCCAGTCGGCTTTCTGGCGCAGCGCCGACAGGTCGAGCGAGGGCGGCGTTGGGTAGTTCATGGCGGAGTCTCCAGCAGTTTGCGCCGTAGCGGAATAGCTGTCATGCGACGCAGGTGTGCAGTCACTGCCGGGCCGAAGGTGCGCTCCACCCTGGCCAGATAATGCGGAGAGCTAAAGTAAGTAGTGAACGCTTGGTCGCGGAAGGCCAGCACCTCGGCGGGCGTCAGCGTAGCCGTGGGCAGTGGTAGAGTGTACTCGCTGTGCTGATAAAAGTGATGCCAGCGGCGTGGCAATTCCAGACCTTGGGCGACGGCCTGGCGGTACAGGGCCGAACCGGGGTAAGCGGCGGCGGTGTAAAAATTGGCGAATTCGCAATTGAGCGCCAGCGCCAGATCCAGCGTGTCCTGCATACTCTCGGCGGTATCGTCGGGCAGGCCGAAGATGTAGTTGCCCAAGACATGAATGCCGGCGGACTGAATCTGCCGCACCACGGAGATGATGTCTTCGTTGCAATAATGCTTGTCAGCGCCGTCGCGGACGTGGCGGCTGGCGCTTTCGATGCCCAGGCACAGCCAGTTAAAACCGGCAGCCTTGAGTTTGGGCAGCCATTCTTCCCTGATCGTGTCGACGCGCGCGTAAGCCCAGAGGTTGAGCGGATAGCCGAGCGCGATGAGGCCGTCGCACAAATCCAGGACATGCCGGCGATTGAGGACAAACATTTCATCGATAATTTTGATATTGGTCACCCCATAGTCATTGACCAGTCGGTCGATCTCCCGCAGGACACTGGCGGCGCTCCACATCCGGTAAGACGGCTGATGGAACGGGGCGTTGATACAGCAGAAACTACAACGATAGGGGCAGCCCAACGCGGTGTGGATGGAGGCGTAGGGCGCGCGCCGGTCGAGACGATCCAGGCAGTGCCAGTTATGGGCGCGATAGCGTTCCATGGGCAACAGATCCCAGGCGATGCCAGGCATGGTTTGATCTAGATCCTGGATCAGCAGTTCATGGGCCGTGGGCGCAACAATGTGGCCATCCTGGCGTCGCCACAGACTGGGGATGGTACAGAAATCACGACCTTCAGCTTGAAGGGCGATCAAGGTTTTCAACAGCGTAACCGGACCTTCGCCGTCGCAGACAAAGTCGACCGCTTCCTCTTCCAGTGTGCGCTGCGGCAGGGCCGCGGGGTGGGTGCCAGTCATGAAGATCGGGCGCGTGGGATCGAGCGCTTTAACGGCGGCGGCGATGGCCCCGGCGGCGGTCATGAGCTGGGTAGACGCTGAAGGTTGATGGCCATAGACGGCTAGAGCAATCAGGGTCGGATTCCAGTCTTCCAGGGCCTGGCGAGCAACCTCGGCGGGCTCCAGACCCAGGGCAGCCGCGTCCAGGATACCGACCGAGCAGCCCTGAAGACGCAGGTAGCTGGCAAACAGGCCGGCGAATGCAGGCGGTTCAATGGCGCTGAATTCGTCGCTCAATCCCTGGTAAAGTGGGCGGTGAGAGCCAGGATGGATGAACAGGATGTCGATAGCGTCAGCAGGCATGATGATGCAGAGAGCGGTCCATGATCACAGTGTGATGGTGGTGGGCAACGCTCGCGATATTCACGCCACTAATCAAGATAATCGATTCTGTTGCCGAAGAAGGAGACGCGAAACGAGATATGATGACATTCATGATAATTCATTGTCGAGAAAATCCTGATAGGCTTGAGCAATGCCGATCTCGAGTGAAGTTGTTGGCCGCCAGCCAAGCGCGCGGATGCGTCGAATGTCGAGCTGTCTATGAGGAATCCCGTCCAGCTTGCGCGTGTCGAATGTTAAGGTGCCGGTGAAGCCAATGACTTGAGCGACAATCCGGGCAAGGTCAGCAATGCTTAAATCTTTACCACCACCGATATTGATCAACCCTGTCGCGCTAGGCTCGTCCAACAAAGTGTCAAAATCGGCGTCAACAAGGTTCATTAGGAAGACACAGGCAGTGGCCAGGTCGTCGCTGTAGAGAAATTCCCGACGCGGGGTTCCGCTGCCCCAGACTACGATTTCAGTCGCTTCTCGCACTTTGGCCTCATGGCATTTGCGCATCAATGCCGGTAGGACATGGGAGTTTTGCAAGTCGTAGCAATCACCTGGACCGTAAAGATTGACGGGCATTACGGTGAGGTAGCGCGCTCCATACTGGCGGCGATAAGCGCGACACATTTCAATACCAGCGAGCTTGGCGATAGCGTAGGCGCGATTGGTATCCTCTAGCGGACCGGTGAGAAGATCGTTTTCGCGAATCGGCTGAGAACAGTCTCGGGGGTAGATGCAATTGGAGCCAAAAAATAGCAGACGTTCTACTCCGTGGCGGTGAGCGGCGGTGATCACGCTTTGTTGAATGGCCAGATTATCAATGATGAAGTTGGTTGGATAAGTAGCATTCGCCTGAATACCGCCAACTTTGGCTGCGGCCAGAAAAATGTGTTGAGGACGTTCGGCGGCGAAGAAAGCGTCGACTGCATCCGGTTGGGTGAGATCCAACTCGGCACGGGTGCGGGTCAGAAGGTTGCAGTAGCCCTGTGCGATCAATTGCCGGACCAAGGCGGCGCCGACCAAACCGCGATGACCGGCGACGTAAATGCGTGCAGTCTTGTCCATCGAAGTTATTAGTCAGAAGCTTGGTATCACTGATGTTTCATATCCAAATTGCCTGGAAAGAGGCTGATTCCAGGAGTAAAACATTTAGCTGAGACCGTTGGGTTGATAGAGCACAATTTTCGAGCCTGAGTCGTCAAATCTCAAGGGGACATGGATCAGGCGTCCCAGACGCTGGCGCACCGCAGCTTGCCGATCTGGTGGCACAAAGAGCAGGAAGAACCCCCCGCCGCCTGCCCCCAACAGTTTACCACCGATGGCGCCCGCGGACCGGGCTTCGCAATAAAGGTCGTCGATAGCCGGGTTGGTAACCTGATCGGACAAGGCGCGTTTGTGTCGCCATACCTCGTCGAGCAACTCGCCAAAGGGCAGAATACTGTCCTCGCTGCTGAGGAGGCGCAAGGCCTCTTCCACGGCGGTCCCGATTCGTTGTAATTGCGTAACGCGCTGGCGCAAATTGGCGATCTTGTCGCGGGCAACATGCGCCGAGTAGCGCGAGACGCCTGTAAAAAAGAGCATCAGATGCTCGTTCAGTGCTTCTCGTTTGGCGGTGCTAATGACAACTGGCTCGACTTGGAAAGCGCTGTTGGGATAGAAGCGAATGCGATTGAAACCGCCATAAGCAACGGCAATCTGATCCTGAGAGCCTACTGATTCACCCATCAGAACCTGTTCGATATGCAGGGCTTCACGAGCTAGGCGGTCGGCATCAATATAATGGCCTCGCAGGGCATGCAGAGCGTTGAGCAGGCCCACCGTAAAACTGGAGCTGGTGCCCAAGCCGGAGCGAGCTGGCAGATCGCCGTCATAGTTGATGGCCAGACTCTCCTGACAATCGAGGTGACTCAGGATAGCCTTAACCGCAGGATGGCAAATTTCGTCAATGGTTTGGACCGTTTCGATGACGGAGTACACCACCCGATAACGGTAGTCGAAGAAAGGCGGCAAGGGACGACAGGCAATGTAGCAGTATTTGTCAATGGTGGTGGACAATACCTGTCCGCCGTGTTCACGGTACCAATCGGGATAATCGGTCCCGCCGCCGAAGAACGAGATGCGAAATGGGGTTCGGCTGATAATCATGTTTCGATTCAGTTAAATTTTAGGTTTGCAGTGCGCCTATGCTCACTGACTCCACGGCATGGCGCTAAACCGGCGGATCATCATCTCCTCATAAAAGGCCAGCAGAGCGGCGGCTTCCTCATCCATGGTGGGGATCGGAGTTTGAGCTGCTCCCGCACGCAGGCGTGCGAGCAGCGCCGGATCGTGGAGAAGGGCGCGCATGGCCTCGGCCAGTGCGTCAGCATCCCCGGTGTCTAGCAGCAGACCGTTCTCACCGGGCGTCACGATCTCTGAGCCAAAAAAGCGATGGGCAATCACCGGAATGCCCATGGCTAAGAACTCGCGAAGCGTGCGGCAGGCAGTCTCAAACAGCGAGGGGACCAGGCCAACATCGACGTTATGCAGCAATCGCTCTAGATCGGCGGACTGGTAGGGACCCAGATAGCGCATCCGGTTGTCAGGCGTACTGGCCTCGGCAACGATCTCCGCATGAATTTTGGCGGCGAAGGGTTCGCTCACGCCGGCGATGTCCAATTCAAAATGAGTATAACCCTGTTCGCGCAAACGCCGGACTGCCGTAGTCAGCAGGTGTGCGCCTTTTCTCGGTTGCAGCGAACCAAGAAACATAAAGCGGATCGGCCGGGAGGGCGCTTTAACAGATCCAGGAGAATCCAGTCCCACGCCAACGCCATCGGCGCTTGAACGCCGGGGACCGGTATCCAGACTCATCGGAATGATCCGGGTGCGCTCTGCGGGAAAACCCAGATAAGGAAGAAGACGCTCCCGAAAAGCAGCGCTGGCGAACACCAGGCCATCGACATGATGCTGGTAAAACTGTCGTAGAAAATTACGCCAGAGTTGTAGCTCGGCAATCCGTAGCTCGCGCAGGGTCCGGAAATAATCACTTTGTGGGTGCGGCGGTATGGCGTTGCACTCCAGACAACGGCGGGCATCGAACCAGTCCGCGCACAGGCGCAAGGGATCGTCCAGCACCGGATTGGCGCGCAGACAGAGTTCTTCGATATTCCGGATCTGACGAATCACAACACTACCGAGATCGTGCAACAGCTTTAGAATGCGCGAGGGGAAGCCCAAGTAGTCATTGAGATGCACGACCTCCGGGCGAAATTGTTCGATCACGCTTTCGATCGCCTGTAAAGTCGGCCGGACATCCTGAATGTTGGTATGTTCCCGTTGAAAGATGTCGAAAAAGTTGCCGCCGGGGGCATGATAAACTGGAAAGGAGTGGCTGGTGGTATCGACCTGCGCCCGATTGACTTGGACATCCGGCACCAGGACAGCGACGGCAATACCCAGTCGGCGCAAAGCTTCCGCCTGATGCAGGGTGCTGACTGCAACGCCGCTGCGTGCAAAGGGCGCGATGGCATGCGCTACCAGGAGCACCCGGCTGATTTCCGGGATGCGGGTGCGAAAATCACGAACGAGGCGGATCAGAAAAAACTCGCTGGCAGCCGGCTTCAATGCGTAGAGTGGCTGCGGCTCGGCCTTTTGATCGGGCAGAGAACGAATGGGGAGTCCCTGGACTTCTGCGCCGGAACCGTTGAACAGACGCCGAACCCGCGCCTGGCTCCAGTCCTCGACATGATCAGGGTTGAGATGGCTGCCGTGATAGCGCCAGTTGGGGAGCGTGATGAACAGTTGGCCAGTGGGGTGCAAACGCGCGCGCAACGACGACAGGATGCGGGGCCAGTCGCGGATATGCTCCAGGACTTCAGAGGCGATAATGGCGTCGAATTCGCCATCGATGGCTTCCAGACCATCTGCACGAAAATCGATTCCGTCCGCGCCCAGAAAGGATCGCGCTTCCTCGATAGCGGACAGGCTGCTGTCTACTGCTGTGATTTTTATATTACATTGGGTTAGCAGGATCAGGGGTCCCAAGCCGGCGCCGCAACCAAAGTCCAGCACCCGGGCGCCAGCGGGGAGGTGCTGGGCGATGGCGTGGTAACGCGCGAACACGCCCAGGAGAGTAAAAAGGTCGCTGCTCAGTAAATCGGGACGCTGGAATGCATGCCGCCTCGGGCCGATGGGTGGCGCAGCGTGATTAAGCATGGCAATCAACTGTCCTGCAGGAATGCTGGCCAGCAACGACGGAATCCGCAGGATCGCCTCAGTGTCAGGCTCTTCAAGACGCAGCGCGAACACCGGCGTGCGCAAACCGGCTGCGGTTTGGAAGAGGAGATTGTAATAATGCCGGTTGGCGATAGCATACTGGATGGACTGGGTCAGAGTCATGGATTCAGGCAGGCGCGGATATAACTGAAATCGGTCCAGTCCTGGATCCGTTTCGATACGGCTGATGGCGATGGAGGTCACAATGGTGTTTGCTAGCGTTGTCGGATAAGGTTTCGGGGTCGGGAGCCCTGTGAGGAGTGAGCGATATGTTGCCGCTGGCAAATCATGATGAGACCCATACCGCCAGCGCCGCGCACACCCGTTCCGCCAGTTCCGCCCAGTCGCCGAGGCGGGTTTGCCGGAACAGCCGCATGGTCGGGTACCAGGGTGAGTCATCGCGGTCGACGAGAAATCGCCACTCACCCTTGGACGATAGTAGCACCCAAACGGGTCGCCCCAGCGCCCCAGCCAGATGGGCGATCATGGAATCGGAAGTGATGATCAGATCCAGTCCGGCGACTAAGGCAGCCGTTTCCACCAGGTTGGCGTCGCCCAAGTCTTGAATCGGCAGACCCAGTTCGGCGATTTGCTCTACCCCGGCGTTGCGCTGTAGTTGCACCCACTGAATGCCGGGGACCTCGAACAGGGGCGCCAGCCGGACCAGAGGAATGGAGCGGAGGTGATCCTGACCGAACCCAGGATTACCCTGCCAGGCGATGCCGACGCGCCGTCCCGGCGGCAGGCGGATCAAGCGTCGTCGCCCGGTCTGACGCACCTTCAACGGAATCGGTAGATAAGGAACCCGTGCCGGGATGGTGTCCAGCCGGGTCTGGAACCAATAGGGCAGGTCCATCAGCAGCGCGTAACACTGCGCTAAGGGTAGTTGCTGTTCAGGCAGGATGAAGGCGTCAATGCCCGGGTAGTCGGCCAGTAGTTTGGCCAAAGCGGGAGTGGTGGCCAGAGTGATCTGGGCTGGGCGGGCGCGTTCGATCAGCAGGTCGAGATAGCGAATAAATTGCAGCGTGTCGCCCAGGCCCTGCTCGGTTGCGACGATCAGATGCTGACCGTCCAGCGCCTCGCCCTGCCAGTGCGGGATGCCGAATTCCCGATCGAAATCCCGCCCACGCCCGTTCCAGCGATGGAAATACTCAGCCCAACCCTGCGCGAAATCACCCTGTTTGAGGTAATTCATGGTGCGGTTATAGCGCACCTTGTGTAGTGTGGCCATTGCCTCCGGACTGATCTCGACGCAGGTTTCGCCTACCCGTCGACCGTCCGTCGCCAAAGTGGCGATGGCTCGGTCGAAGGCTGCTGCGGCCTCAGGCAAGCGATTGACGCTGTCCAGAGTCAGTCCCAGCTCGTTCCACATGTAGCTATCCCTGGGGTTCTCGCGCGCCCCGCGATCCAGTAAGGCAATAGCCGCCTCGGGCTGGAAGGTATCACGCAGGAGACTGCCCTTGAGAATCAGCAGTTCCACTGTCTCCGGCGTCCGGCGTAAGGCTTCCTCGACCGCCGCCAGCGCTTGCGGATAATGATGTAAGCCCTGTTCCGCTTGGGCGAGCAATTGCCAGCTCAACGCTGATTCGGGCGTCCGCTGCAACGCGCGGCGGGCGGCGCGACGGGCGCCGACGTTGTCGTTCAGCAGTAGGTTGGTCCGCGCTAGATTCAGCCAGGCTTTGGCGTAGCCAGGACGATGGCGCAGGGCTTCACGGTAGGCAGCCCGGGCCAGGGCCGGTTCCTGGCTACCCAGCAGGGCGTTGCCAAGGTTGTTCCAGGCCTCGGGGTAGGTCGGGTCGAGACGCAGCGCGGCCCGTCCGGCCTGCTCGGCGGCAGAGCAGTCGCCCTGCCGGTAAAACGCTAGGCTGAGGTTGTTATGGCGCGGGGCGGCGCTGGGATCACGGGCGACGGCTTCGCGAAAGCAGGCGACGGCCTCAGCGTAGCGTTGCGCGCCCAGGTAGATCTGTCCGAGACCGTCGTAGCCCAGGGCCAAGTCCGGCCAGCGGCGGATCAGGTCGCGGAAAGCGAGTTCGGCGCCGGTCAAATCACCAGCTTGGACGCAGTGGCGAGCGATCGCCGCAACCGACCGGGGATCGGTCGGGTCAGGTTGACGGCAGAGGGCGGCTGAAGACGCAGAGGGCATGGCTTTGTCACTGATATACTGGAGCCAGGTCGATGGAGGAACGAGCCTTGCGCGCCTTGAACAGATACTGGAAACACCGGCTGTCCTGTTCGAAAGTCGGGGCGTTCACGCCGAACTCGCGTAACGCCGCAGCTAGACCTGCCGGGGGCTGCAGATCCACTGCGGTCGCCTCAATATGTACAACATCAAAGCCATGGCGCGCCAAGGCCGCCATCGCGCTGTTCCGGGTAAAAAATCGCAAATGTGTGCGATCCAGAATGCCATGATCCCGGTACTCCCAGCGCCCTTCAAGCAAATCCCGGAGCACCGACCAGTGGCCGACGTTTGGTACGCTCAGAATCAGTTCGCCATCTTTATTCAATGCGCGGCGCACACACTGGAGCGCCTGATCGGTATCCGCCAGGTGCTCTAGCGCATCCGCCATGATGATTGTATCGAAATGCGCCTCGGGCAGGGTTGGCAAAATTTCCATAACATCCCCAACGTGAACGGCATCCAGAGCCTCAGCAGCGAGGCGAGCAACCGCCGGGACGCATTCCATTCCGCTGACATGACAGGGTTGCCGAGCCTTGAGGCCGCTGCCGAGGGCGCCGGTCCCGCAACCGATGTCCAAAATTAGCCGGGCTTGGGGCGAAACAAGCGCCAGCACTTCCGGTCTTGGCGAGTGGTAGTAACTCAATGGCAAGGGTGAGTGGCTATGACCGTAACGAGATGAGGCGATTGTTGGATCAGAACTGACTGGCTCCGGTTCCGGTTCCCCACACAATCGACGCATAGTGGCTGCGATGACCTCCGGCGTCAGCACCGCGCCGCCATAGGCTAGCTTGCGATAGAGATCACCGGTTAACCATTTCTTGGCGAAGAACAATACATCTTTAACCTTGATTTGTTCGAGTTCTGGGTTAGTCCCGCACCCGGTGCTGGCCCCATCAGATTCATGCTCGCCTAGCGCTGCGCCGACTCGCCATACTTGCCAACCTCGTTCGCGAGCAGTCAGGCAGTAGTCCACATCGCTGCAAATGAACTTGAAGTTGCGATCCAGCAGACCGATTTCTTCGATCATCTCCCGTCGGAGCAACAGGCACACGCCATTGATCCAGTGCAATCGCTCATCATGGCGGAATGCGTCCACCGGCGCGACCCGGTGGCGTCCCCAGGGAAAAGACTCAAGTCCGCCACCTTTGGCCAGGCGCTCGGGATGATCCTTGAGCGCCTCGATCGGACCGGCGATGCCACACTGGGGATGGGCGGCCATGAAACGCCATAATTGTTCGATGGCGTCGGGTTCTAGGTACATATCCTGATTGAGCAGCAGCAGCGCCGGACAGTCCGTGGCGAGATAGCGGCGAATGCCCTCGTTCACAGCGGCGGTGAAGTAGATGTTGTCCTCGCTGTTGTCGCGTACGAAGATGTCGACCGGCTGGGTCTGCCGCTCCAAGCAGGCCAGACAGTGATGCAACTGTTCCGGTTTGCGATAGGCAGGAATAATGACGGGGATCCGGGGCAGGGTCATTGGGTGTGTCCTGTTTAATGAGGCGGCAGACGAAGCGTGTCGTGGTTCTCGACGAACAAACACCGCTTGAACAGGTGTTCTAACACTGTTAGGCAGTCGCTGGGCTTGCGGCTGATCGGGGGCAGTCGATAGGTCTGGTAGGTCATAGCCGCGAGGCCAATGCATCGGGCTGCTAACCACTGGGTAGAGCCAGTGAACACTCGCAGCAAGGAAGACCGGGGTTCGCGCGACGCCGGGGGTGAAGAGACATCGTGGCCGCTAGACATGCTAGGCCACATAGGATTTTTCTTCCCGCCAAGGGCTGCGTAGATAGCTATCGATTTGCTGCTTCAATCGTGACCGGCGGTCGTTGGTGAGATAGACCTGACGGGCTAGATCGACAAAAGCTGGGCCGAAATCCTGCCGTTGTTCATGCGCACGAATAGCATCCTCGATATCCCATAAAGTTTGGTTGATAACTTCAAGGTCGGCGATCAGTTGTTCAAGCTGAGGATCCGTCGGCAACTGTTGTTGGCGAAGAGTGTGCAGGTGCGCCCATTCACGGTTGATGTTGTTCAACTTCTCCGGATTGACGATGTGGCGGCGCTTGATGGCCAGGATGGTCAGCCGGTCGAGCAGTTCGCCGGGGGGCACAGGGATATCGATTAAGCCGGGGGTGGGCATGACAAGGGTTTAATTTGAGTTTTAGGACATTTCCTAACGCTTGCTCATCCAGGGTGGTTTGCCGGTTGTCGAGCACCCTGAACGAGTTCCTCCAGATTTCGCCGCGCTACAGCCAGCCCCGGGGCCACGACGAGAGCCTGCTGGAATGCATATTGGGCGGCAACCCGATCACCCTGTTGCTGGTAAATAATCCCCAAGTTATTCCAGGCCCGGCCATGAGCCGGGTTCATTTGGAGCACGATCCGATAATGATGGCAAGCAGCCTCGATCTGACCAGTTTCGGCTAGCGCCAGCGCCAGATTGTAGTGGGCGGCAGTATCTGGCTGTCGTTGCACGGCGGCCTCGCCTGCTGCCACGGCCGCTGCCGGTCGTCCCAGTCGCCGATAAATCTCGCACAGGTTGCGCAAGTACCGTCCATTATGTGGATCTAGCCTCAACGCGGTTTCAATCAGCAGGGTAGCTTCGGCAAGCGCCCCCTGGCTGGCCGCCCGGATGCTTAGCGTATACCAGGCCGCCGCGACCGCCGGCGAAGAGTCTGCCAGTCGTTGTTGCATCGTCATAACTTGTTCCGGCGCATCGGCTATCATGAATTTCGATGCAATCTCGATACATTTGTCTTTCCTCTTTTGACTTTCCTCCGCTATGCGAGTGGGAGTCCAATCTATCCGAGACAATGGAGCGGGTAATCTTTTTTTCCTTGCGTTCCACGTATCCTTGCCAGATTTAGGAGAGGGCGCCTGTCCGGGCGTGGGCGCCGTTGCAGCATCGCCTTCGACCGCTGGATCGGGAAAATCCCGAAATACATCCGTCAGCCGGCGGGAGAAGCCCACATAGGTCAACGCCCAGCCCTGGATCATCAGATAAATCACCAGGAATGCACCTTCTTCGCCGCTGGTCAAGAGTTTCTCCGCTTGTGTAACCATCAGCAGTGCACCCTGTGTAATCAGGGTCGCCAATAGCGCCAGCCGACCCCGTCGCCAGAGCCAGCGCCACGCCGTTCCGGTCCTTGGTCGCCGATAACGCCAAGCCAGCCAGATCAGGAGCGCCGGTAGATCGGCCACCGCTAGGGACACGCCCAGTGGCGTCGCCATCCAGTGTTTGAGCGTCGCCATGTCCACGGAACGTATCATGAATGGAAAGTATAATAGGAACACGATAAGTAAGTGGCGAACACTATAAGATAACACCAAGAACATCCCGAGCGAGGGTTTCAGACACAAGTTCCGGTCATAAGCCTCGAATGGGTAAGCCAGCGGCGGCGTCCGGTATTTCATGACGAGGCCCATGTTGCCAACGCCGCGTTTACCCACTCCGCTAGTTTTGCCCAGCCGCCGAGGCGAGGTTGCTGAAACAGCCGCATGGTCGAAATGAGCTTCGGAGCCTGTGTAAAAATCAGTCTAATTGAATTGTGGCAGCCTGCTAGTAAAGGATATTCTGTCAAATTGCTGGCAATCCAGCACCCGAAAAATTTCATTTTTTATTAAGGCAGTGGAATCAGATCATGATTCGCGTGAGGCTCAGGTTACCACCTTGGCCATGCTTTCCCGTCGCGAGCGGGCTACTAGTGCTGCGACCGCGCAGGAAGCCAGCCGGGTAGTGACAGAGTCTGCTCGACTCGTGAGAATAATGGGTACTCGCGCGCCAAGGACAATCCCCGCCGCATCCGCATCAGCCATAAAGGTCAGACTCTTAGCCAGCATATTGCCTGCCTCTAGATCCGGCACAACCAGGATGTCGGCGTGGCCTGCTACTGGCGATTCAATTTTCTTGATCTGAGCCGCTGTCAGGTTGATCGCATTGTCCAACGCCAGGGGGCCGTCCAAGATGCCGCCAGTGATTTGGCCGCGATCGGCCATTTTACACAAGGCGGCGGCTTCTACTGTCGATTGTACCTTAGGGTTTACTGTTTCCATCGCGGAAAGTACAGCGACTTTCGGATTCTTGTAACCCAGCGCGCCTGCCAGGTCGATAGCGTTTTGAATGATGTGCGCCTTGTCTTCCAGCGTCGGGAAGATGTTGATCGCTGCGTCGGTAATGACAATCGCGCGATCGAGAATCGGCACATCCATGATGAAGGCATGACTAATGCGCCGTTCGGTGCGCAACCCTATGTTGGTTTGCACCACAGCCCCCATTAATTCGTCCGTGTGCAGGCTGCCTTTCATCAGCATTTCGGCTTTACCTTCGCGGGCCAGGCGCACCGCTTCGGCGGCGGCGGCATGACTGTGCGGCGCATCAACGATCTCGCAATCTGCGAGGTCAAGATGAAACTGCGCGGCGACTGCTTGGATTTTGTCGCGCGGCCCAACCAGGATCGGTTTTAAAATTCCTAATTCAGCTGCCTCTAAAGCGCCTTTGAGCGAACTTTCGTCACAAGGATGGACGACAGCGGTAAGTACCGGCGTCAAACGATTGCATTCTGCGATGAGACGGTTGTACTTTTCGTGTTTATTTTCCATAAAAAACCTCGAATTCAAAATGGTTAGATAACGAATGGCCTCTATATACGCCCATGAGCCAGCGGGCTTCCATATTAGCTGTCGTGATGACCAGGTTACTACGGCATCCTTGACTTGATAAGCTTCAGACCCAGTCACTGCCGGACTGACCCGGCAGCAGCTTTTGCCAACCCGGCTTTGATCGCTTCAAAATCACCAGAATTCCTTCCGATCGGTCCCATTCCAATTAATCATTGGACTCAGAGCCTCTTTTAAGGCATCGCAGCAACTGCTGTAGCGATTTTTTTTTGAGAGTTAGACAAGGGGGTAGCGGGCCAGTTTGAAAATGCCGTAAAGAGCTTTTTTAAGCCTTTAATCTCTGAGGGTCTAATTCCCCACAGCTTGCTGCGTCACGAATCAGGTATCTGCTTTTTTGGATCAGAAATTTTTGTAAGAAGGTCACATTAGAAAAAAGGGTCTTTGGATTAATGTTATCCTTGTTATGGCAACTGCGTTTGGGAGTGCGGCCAAATACCCCGCAGCTTGCTGCAGGGTCATTTATTCCGTCCGTACTTTGCCTTCTCCGGTCGATTCATTGCGAACGCAACTTCAGGCGGAGCGCCTCCAGGCTGCTCTGAACCGTTTGGAATCAGAGGAACGAAAAGTGCTGGAACAAGACTATGTGACACAACTCAAACAAAGTCAGGGCCTTGAAGTCAGTCTTATCCTTGGATTATATCGTAAAAGTGGCACGAATAGTCCGATCATGAAGAGTCACTTTCGCACGTTTGCTCGTGCGCGATTGCTGAAAGAAAAGGGATTGGACGAATCCTGATATTATCTGTACTTGCTGACAATCCTTTGAATAGGAAGATGTAGGACAGCTTGTTTTTGAATAATAGGGTAAACATGATGAGTCGCATGACCGGGGGTAATCCAACTGGCTTAGACAAGGGCTTGGGTCGATTTTTCTGGTTTCCTCGGTTCCGGTCGCTGCCCAAAATAGGGGTAGCGTCGGCCGGTAGTCTGGCCATCGCCGGCGTTGCTGCTGAGGTCCTGGCGGCGTCCCCGACTGAGAATAATTTGGCCATGCCTTTTCGAGCCACGCTCCTAATAACGGGTTCTGGATTGGCGCTACTGGGGTTGGCGGCGATCAGCATCGTTACCCTTCTGATTATTCGGGAGCGTCGAGGTCAGGAAGGGCGAGAACAGCAACAGGCGCGGCTGGATCTGCTCAATGACCGTCAGCAGCAATTGGAAGAGGAACTGGGCCATCAACGGAAGATCGCGGAAACCTTGCGCAATAGCGAGCAGCATTTTCGCAAACTTGCCCAGCAGTTACCCGTAGGCGTTTTCATCAATAGCATCGAGGGCGAATGTCGCTACGTCAACGATCATTGGTGCTGGATGTCGGGTCTGACCGCCGAGGAGGCCGCCGGAATGGGCTGGACGCGGGCCCTGCATCCTGACGATCGCGAACCGGTTTTACAATTATGGCGACGCATGGTTGCCCAAGGTAGCGAGGTCGTGACTCAGCACCGGTTTCGGACGCCCTCCGGTCGGGAGATCTGGCTCAATACCCGGGCTGTGCCCATACGCGATCGGGCCAGTCACATCACGGGCTATCTCGGCGCCAGCACCGATATCGCCGATCTCAAGAAGACTGAGGAAACCCTGCGCGCCAGTGAGGCGCGCTTTCGCCATTATTTTGAATTGCCGCTGATCGGCATTGCTCTGATCGGTTCTGACAAACGCTGGTGGGAAGTCAATGACCGGCTTTGCGAGATGCTGGGCTACCGGCGATCACGTTTGTTAGGTATGACCTGGGCGGAAATAACCCATCCTGATGATCAGGCCGCCGAGGAAGCTCAGCTTGGACGGGTGATCAATCGCCGCATCGAGGGTTACTCACTCGACAAACGCTTTATTCGTCAGGATGGCGCATTGTTATATGCAAGCCTATCAACTCGTTGTGTGCGTCAGGCAAATGGCGTGGTGGATCACTTTGTAGCCGTTATTCAGGACATCACGGAGCGACGACAGGCCGCCGAGCATATCGAACATCTAGCTTATTATGACGCTTTGACCGGATTGCCTAATCGCAGTTTGCTCAGCGACCGCCTGCAGCAAGCCTTGTTGCGCGCCAGCCGTGAACATAATCTGGCTGGCATGTTGCTGGTGGACCTTGATCGTTTCAAACTGATTAATGATGCTTTGGGACATAAAATTGGCGACCGTTTGTTGGGCGAAGTTGCCATTCGATTACAACAATGCGTTCGTCAATGTGACACTATTTCTCGGCAAGGGGGTGATGAATTTGCAGTTTTGTTGCCTACGCTAACCAGCAGTGATGACGCAATACGGATTGCGCAGCGCATGCTGGACGCCATGATGCAACCTTTCCGTCTGGATGGGCATGAATTAAATGTCAGCTGCAGCATTGGGATTAGTCTGTACCCGCGCGATGGTTGCACGAGCGAGTCCCTGCTTAAGAATGCGGATATTGCCTTATATCGCGCCAAGGATATGGGGAGAAACAACTACCAGTTTTATGTGTCTGGCAGAACGATGCTGTCGCGCGAACGGTTAAATCTTGAAACTGATTTAAGACATGCGATAAATCGGCGGCAACTGGAGCTATATTATCAGCCCAAATGGGATTTTCGCACCGACGCCATCACCGGAGCAGAAGCTTTAATTCGTTGGAATCATCCTGATTTGGGGCTGATTTCGCCAGCCCGATTTATCTCAATTGCTGAGGAGAGCGGGTTGGTGCTGCCGATGGGTGAATGGATATTACGCGCCGCAGTGGACGAAATCAGTCAGTTGCATCGAGAGGGTTTTACGGGTTTGCGCATTGCAGTCAATCTGTCAGCACTGCAGTTCCGCCAAGCAAATCTGAGGGATCGAGTCCACCCGAGTTCCGCAGTTAATTCG
>JAGRHM010000212.1:0-3662 GCA_020445005.1 Candidatus Competibacteraceae bacterium
CGACGCCATTACGACACAGATTACGACGCCATTACGACACAGATTGCGACGCCATTACGACACAGATTGCGATAGGCTTTCGATAATTATTTTTTTATTTATAAATCAATAAAATATTTAACTCTAGTTAAAACATAAATAATTAGATCCCTGATGCCTTTCAATATGTCTCCATGAGGTTGCTTTTTTTCAGAGGATATCTTTTGTGTAGGACTGATCGATTTTTAAGGGGGTCTTCTTAGCCTTGAGAAAGGCTAGATAGATGAATTTTTCGATTGGAACAGACCCCTCATGCCAAATGAGAAACCATCGCTGCTAAACAGAGAGGAAAAAAAAACATCCCAACCCCTTGTTTTAACAAGCGCGGGAACAACAAAACATAGGGTAAACCGCCGGTAAAACCCAAAATATGTTTTGACTTTTTCCGCCGGTTTTGCTTTATTTTTACCCATAGAGATCGCCGTGCGCTCTAGCCGCGTCGATCCCCTTGTCCGGCCCAGACGAGGCATGTGCCACCCGGAGCACCAGGAAGTCCGGGGACCACGGGGACGTTGGCCAACCCGTCAAAATCCGCAACGAACGCTGTGGGGTGTCGCGTGGGGTGTTCGGCCCGGTGCCGCCAGCGAAAATCGCTTAGGAGGGGCGTCCCTGTTGGGGGCGTACCTCATGCGGTCGATGACCGCCACCACTGCTCAAACCGGTGGGGGATTGCCGTCTCCCTCGGGTGGATTCTCTGCGATGCGCGGCCTAGCGCCGGCGTGTTGTCCTGTCCTGTCTTGTTTTATTTTGCGTGATCGTGGCGTCCTGCGTGGACGCGGATCGTGGTCGTCCGGCCGGTACGCTGGACGAGATTCCGGTGGATCCCCTGTGTCGTTCTTCTCTTGCGCGCGCGTTCCCGTTGCGTCGCGCCCTGGCGCGCGCCGGTGGCGTGATGTCGCGTCGTGTCCCGTGCCCTTTCCCATGCAAAACCCCTGACGGCGATTGCCGTCCCGAATTCCGGGCCACCGCATCCGCGATGGCCTCCATAGATTTTAAACGGTTCCGGTCCCGTATATGGCCGGGGAGCGTGCTTCGGGCGCTCTTGAAACTTCCCGAATCCTGGCGTCGCCGTCCCCCAGGCTAAGCAACGGACGCGTGCGGAAGCGTCCTGCCGAGATAGGACCCGGCCTAGCCGGCGGTGAAGCGAAACACCGGCAAAACCAACTTCGCCATGGGAATGGAACGGCCCCCCATGTCCATCCAGGCCGATTCAGCCGTGGCCCTACGGCTTTAACCAGGTGGGCGGAATGTGTGTGCTGTGGAAATGTGAAGCGTGAAGCGTGAAGCGTGCTAACGAAGGTGAACCGTGAAGAGGAGGAAGAACCCCGAGCCGTGGCCCTACGGCTTTAACCAGGTGGGCGGAATGTGTGTGCTGTGGAAATGTGAAGCGTGAAGCGTGAAGCGTGCTAACGAAGGTGAACCGTGAAGAGGAGGAAGAACCCCGAGCCGTGGCCCTACGGCTTTAACCAGGTGGGCGGAATGTGTGTGCTGTGGAAATGTGAAGCGTGAAAGAGGCGTGATGCGATGCGAAATGAAGCGATCAAAACCGGCGCGACGCCGGACGAAGTGGCCGCGTTGATCGAGGCGCTGCGGGGCCTGATGGACCTGGAAGACGGGGAGTTATACACCCTGCGCAAAGGGATGCTGCACCGGGTGGCCCGCGGCGAGGATGACAACGGCTTACGCCGGATCAAGATCATGGAGGAGGCGTATGACGATGCCGCTCAGGTGGCCAAACGGTTGCGCCAACGGATGCGCGGCTATCGTCCCGATCCGGCCTTGGTGATTTCGGCGTTCGTCCAATACGCGGCGCGTTTGGAAGAGGCCGAAGCGATTGCCTTGGATTATCTCCAGTGGGTATTTAGTCGTGCGCCGGAACCGGAACCGGAACCGGAACGGAAAGCGGATGCAAAATCCGTCCCGGACGGTGAAGGCCAAAAGCAACCGGCCGGTTCCCCGGTGCATTGATCCACCCACGCCTTGAAAGAACGCCGTCCGCTGCTTGCCAGTGGCCGGAACGGCAGGTCACGAACGGTGACGGCCCTTCGGTGGCGCGTTCACCCCCGATGTAGTTCGGGAGGTCGAGGATAGGAGAAAGAAGTGATGAAGCAAAACAGGACAGTCCGACTCCTTCAAGGAGTCTGGCCCGCGCCGGCGACGGTTCGGGACGAGAAGGTCTTCCGGGCCAGACCCTCGTTGCTGGTACAGCCCTCAAGTATCGCCCGCATTTTTCGTTTTTAAAGGTGGAAGATGCCGTCCTCTTCTGAAAAGGTGGCTGCGAGGATCGTCCCACCGCCGCACGGCCGGCGCGCGCGGGCGTATGCGTCGCTCAATGCGTTACTCAAGCGCCATCTGCGGCGCAGCGCCGACGGGCGCAAGGTGGTCAGCCACGCCACCATCGCCGATCGGTCAGAATTTTTCTCGCGGATGATCCGCCAATTGCATGACTTGGGCTACGCGCTGACCGATGTCCGGCATCTCAAGCCCAAGCATATCGAAGCCTTGATGCGCCTGTGGGAACAACAGGGGTTGTCCGCCTCGACCCTGCAAAAGCGTTTTTCTTATCTCACCCTGCTGTGCGGCTGGATCGGCAAAGCGTCCATGCTCCGGCCGGGGGCGTCCTACCTGGACGATCCCACCCGTTATCAACGCATCATCACAGCCGATCACGATCATTCCTGGACGGCGGCGGGCGTCGATCCCGAGGCGAAGATCGCCGAGATGGCCAGCGACGATCCGGCCGTGGCGCGCGTGCTGCGCCTGCAACACGCCTTTGGCTTGCGGATTCAGGAAGCGTCGCTGCTCAACCCGGCGCGCGATACCGTGAATGCGACGCAGCTCCGGGTCGTGGCGGGGACCAAGGGTGGACGACCGCGCGTCGTGCCCATCGAGACCGACGAACAGCGCGCCGTGCTGGCCGAAGCCCAGGAGTACGTCCAGCAGACCCGGCGGTCGATGATCCCGCCCGCGTATGACCTCAAGCAGTGGCTGACCCACTGTTATCACGTCCTGGCCCGGCATGGGGTGACGCGGAAGGACGGTCTGGTCAGTCATGGTCTGCGGCATCAGTACGCGAATGATCAGTACGAAGCGGCGACCGGCGAACCCTCCCCGGTGCGCGGCGGCGGACCGGTCGATCCCGCCACACATCGCCAGGCGCAGCTGGATGTGGCCAGCCGCCTGGGTCATGCCCGACCGGGGATCACCACCGCCTATTATGGAACGCCGGAGACGACCGGAACCTCCATGGTGCCGGTGGTCGGCCATACCCTGAGTTCCGCCTCCACCCGACGCGCTGAGTTGCGCGTCCAACAGCAGCTCCTGGCCGTCCGGCTCCAGGCGCACATCGGACACCGGCAGAACGGACGTGGCGCGGTGAGCACAAACACTCTGCGGCAACGCTGGACGGTGCTCCATCGGCTGCTGGCGCTCTGGGCGGACGCCGGCGTGCCCTTGTCCACCCCGGACGCCCTGAGCGAAGCGCATCTTGCGGTGCTGCATCGGCATTGGTCCGCCCGGCCTGACCAAAACGCCGCCACCGTCCGCAACCAGGCCCAATTGCTCGCTCAGCTCTGTGGTTGGCTGGCGCGGCCGGACTTGATCCCGTTGGCGCGCGCCGCCGG
>JAGRHM010000212.1:3803-15915 GCA_020445005.1 Candidatus Competibacteraceae bacterium
CTGACGCATCGCCAGGCCGCCCGGCTGCAACCGGCCGCGTCCTACCGGGACGGCGTACTGGAGGTGTTCTGGGAGACGCCGAAAGATCAGGTCCTGCGCTTCGGCGTCACGGGTGAACGGCAACAGGCGGTGGTGCATACCGCGTTGGCCTTGTTGGCCGACCCCGAGCAGGCGGTGTGTCCTGCGGAGCAAAGCCTGCCGCACTGGTTGCGCCACGTTTATCGGCTGTTGCGCGAGGTCGGCAAGATCGGGGTGCCGGGTGAACCGACCTTGGCGGCGCTGAAAGACCCCGAAGCACCCACACCGGTCGTGTTGCCGCGCGAGACCTGGTTGCTAGAGCGGGCGGGATTGACGGTTCCGGGGCGGCGGTGAGGCGGGGCGCGCCTCAACCCGGGACGCCGACGCGGCCGGCGAGATCGTCATGAGCCCATCCGGGCCGTGCCCCTCCAGGGTCGCAAAAAGGCGTGGCCGGCGAGATCGTCATGAGCCCATCCGGGCCGTGCCCCTCCAGGGTCGCAAAAAGGCGTGGCCGCGTCGGGACCATCATAAGGGGCTGGTTATTGATCGACAACCGCGAAGCGATCTGAGAAGTTTATTTCTGTGACGTTCTCGACGACTATTTAAAAGGGTCTGTGCCAGTGTCCGCCGTTGCCAGCGGATGACCTCGTTGTTCTTGCGGGCGGGCGACGGCATGAAACGAATAAAGTCCAGATCAAGCCGGTTAGCCAATTGCGCCGTCGCACACTGGACACGATAGAGTGACCAGCGTTGATATTCTTCAAATGTCATGTTGAGCATCGAATCTTCTCCTTTGTGGGATGATTCGATTCTCTCACGGGTTCGCGTCCAGGCCAGCGCCTTTCGATGCTTGTCGAGGAGGCGTTGGGACGTAATGGCCTGCAGGGCGTCGTGATGCCGAGGTCGCAACGGGGTGGGGGCTTCCAGAAACGAGGGCCGCGGGGGAGTCGTCTTTATACCATCATCTAACTATCCCCCTTCTGAACTCAACAACCGCCAGAGCCAGACCCTCCCTTCATTCATCCCCCCCGCAAGCAGCAAGGCAACCTGAGCGTTTTTCGCGCAACCAGGGGTTGTAAGCCCAAACCCGATAAAATTCCGTCAGCCCGAATCTGAGGCTGGAGATCCCGTGGAACGGAAAACCGCGTTAAGGCCACTGGCGTCCTGAGGCATTCTTGAAGTCACCGCGAAAGCCCCCGAGTGCTCGCCCCTATAGCCAATTTGAATAGCTCAATCGCTACCGGCTAAATCACATCGCTGCTGGTCATTATTGGCTATGGGGTCTAGGGTAGACAAATGACGTATACCTCTCTTGGCCATCTTCCATGAAAGTCGCTCGCCCCTACCTCCGCGTCAGTACCTGGATAGGATCGTGGCAGGGCGAGATTTAAGCTGACGGAATTTTATCGGATTGGGGCTTACAACCCCAGTGAGCAAATTCTCATTGCGCAAGGAACGGCGGGAACCGGTAAAGGCACTTTGCTGACAGCGGTGCATGCGGCGCTGGGTGATTACTGCTCCACCATTGAAATGAATTCGTTGCTGCAAACGGACTGGCGCAAACAAAACAAATCGGCCCCGCGTGAGGATTTACTCAAGTTACGTGGTGCACGCTTTGTGTATCCGAGCATTGAACCGCCGAAAAACGCCAAGCTGGATGATGGCAGCATCAAAGCCCTGAGCGCCAACGATGTCATTTCTTACCGCTACCCTTACGCCAAGCAAAGCATTTCGTTTGTTCCTGTGTTTACGCTGGTTTTGCAAACCAACTTTCCGTTAAGAACTGAATTTGACGATCCAGGGATGAAGCGCCGGGTGGTGGTCTGTCCGTTTAACCAAAAACCCGAGGTCCCGGATCCCAGCGTCAAAGCCGCCCTGATGCACGACGAAACCGCAAAATCCGCTGTGCTGGTGTGGCTGTTTCAGGGATTCACCGCGTGGCGTGAAGCGCACTACCAGTTGCCGACCAGTGAGTACGCGAACCAAGCGACGGGCAGTTACTGGGCGGACATGGACCCATACAGTGAGTTTGCTAAAGACACTCTGGTGCTTGCCAAGCACGCGCAAACCACCAAGAAAGACATGAGTGAGGCATTCAAAACTTGGCGTGATGAAGCCGGTCGGCGTGATGCTTCGCTACGTGAACTGGCCAAGTGGTTAATGGCCAAAGGAATTTATGAAATACAAGACCCTAATCCTAAGAATAGGGTAAGGATTTGGGTTGGGATCGGCCTCCTGCACAATACGCACAATACTTTTAGTAAACAAGATCGTGGTGATTTTGAGAATGAACCGTCTACAACAGAGTTACCTGAAAACGATGTGCGTAATGTGCGTAATGTGCGTAATGTGCGAACCTCACACGCTGCTGAGCAGTCATCCTCAGACGAGCAGCATTCCGTTCGGAGCGTTGCCAGAAAGGCATGACCGCTGCAAAAGCGCAGCGCCAACTGACAAGTCGTTGACGAAAATGGTTTTTTGCAAATGGGTTTGCTGATTGCGCTGATACCTTGTACCTGAAAAGTACTCCGGGTCAGCGTGAATGGCATTCACCCGTGCATGGTTTGTTTTTGCAGGATCGCACCCATCCTGGAGCTGGCTGCTGGCACCTTGCTAACCTCGCAGGTCCAGAAGTTGGCACCCCTCCACAGCCAGCAAAAAAATACGGTCATCGCTCATTCCATTTGTCCCGCTGTACTTTTCTGGCGTTGCCAGTTTCTGCTACGGTTTTCAGCAATTCTCATTTTGGCGATTTTGCATTTTCTAGGCTACGAAGGAGCGGGTTCGAGATGGGGCATGAGGGTTCGGTTGGCGAGTGGGGGGCGAACGGGAATCACTCGACCGGGTTCGAAGCTGTCGAGCATAAAAGCGATTAAGTCATCCCAGCTCTCAAAGCATAAGTAACGGGTTAAGGTGCGCAGATCATCAAAGAGCTGTTGTCGGGAGGGGAGTTTCTGGCGCAAAAGCCGGTATGAATCATCCATCCACTCCAACACCGTATGGACGAGCAGCGCCAAAATGATCAGGCTGGCTAAGACCGCTGACAGGTATTGCTGCCCATGACCGTAGTGATGCTCAAAATGGTAACCTTTCGTTTTTAAAGTATTATTGTTTTCATTTTCGATTTTCCACCGACTGCGCCCTGCGGCGACAATCTCTACCACGTTCTCGTCGTTAATCGTAAAGTTCGTAATAAAAGCATTTTGATACAAAATATTACCGTCTTGATCGGTCGTAATGAGTTCACACCAATTGACCATCAAGGCCGCCTCATGATCGCGTAACGGAACGCTTTCCGCATAGCGATAGGTATCGATTTCGCGTCGGCGACCGGTCCAACGGGTGCGGACCACCGTCCGCACCGCGCCGCACCGCGCGAGAAATTCGACCCATTCATAGGTCGTCGGATGCGAAGTCGGCTGACAGACCAGGATGAAATTCAGGTGTTCATCCAAGACGGCACGACAAAACGGTTCGTGGCTATAGAGGTCATCCCCCAGGATCGTCGCGCCCAGGGTGCCATACTGACCCGCGCACGCCGCCAGCCAACGCTTTGCGGCATTGATTTCGCAATCCTGTTTCTGGGTGCCATCTTGCGGGCGGATAAATTCCGGGGGGAGCGGGATCACGCGCTCTTCTCCTGGTTTCACGACCACTGGCGTGAGTACCGTGTGGAAATAGGTGACCTGACCCTGCGCGTGCGTCCGCGTCGAACAATGGGGACAATGAATCGCTGACGACGAAAAATACTCGGTGCCATCGAAGGCGATCAGGAGCGTCTGATTCACCGAACGATAAGTATCAAGAATGCCCACTTCATTCAATCTATTGAAGAGATAGAAAAAGAAGGGGCGCAGCATGACCGGATCCGTTGGATCGAGTAGCGTCCGAATGTGATTGTCCGTTGGAATCTGGTACACGCCAAACAGGGTCTGGGCATTATTGCGTCCCTGAGTTTGCTCCAGACAACGCTGATCGTTGAGAAAGGACGGGCTTTGCATGAAGAACACCGCGAAGGCGCTCAAGCCGGCGTCCACCAGGGTATAGCGGGTGTTCTTCCCCCGACGGGGGTCGGTGAACTGCTCAAAAGTACAGCGGAGTTCCCGTGTAATATCCTCTAACGTCAACGCAGCAGGGCCAAACGGTACGCTCATAGTCGCACTTCCAGTGAAGAGAGATTCGCTTACTTTACCCAGTCATCGCCAAAATGAGAATTGCTGTACGGTTTTTGAATTTCTACCTTGCTACGATTTCATTTGTCGTAGCTTGCCGCGTAAATTTTTCTTTTTGGCACCCCGGTAAAAACTGGCTGCGGTAATTTTTATTATCCTGAGAAAACCCCCGGCTCTGCCGGGGGACAGCAACAGTTTGACATTTCCGGGAGTCCACCGCAGAAACTCCACGCTGTGAGCCGCCTAAGCACACAACGAGGAGAATCCCGATGGATGAGTATGAAAGCCTAAGTCATAGCAAATGGGACTGTAAATATCCTGTCGTCTTTATCCCGAAGTGCCGCCGCCGGACCCTGTACGTCCAATTGCGAAAGCATTTGGGAGCCGTTTTTCACAAGTTAGCCCGGCAGAAAGAGAGTTGGATTGAAGAGGGACATCTCCTGCCGGATCATGTCCATATGCTGATCGCGATTCCCCCGAAGCACGCGGTGTCGCAGGTCATTGGTTACATTAAGGGAAAAAGTGCGATTCATTTAGCTCGGGTGTATGGGGAGCGTCGGCGGAATTTCGTGGGCCAACACTTTTGGGCGCGGGGTTACTATGCCACGACTGTGGGTCGAGATGAAGCGGTGATTCGCGAATACATCCGTCAGCAGGAGCAGGAGGATCGACGGTTGGATGAGTTGGACCTCTGGCGCTGATACACCACCTTTAGGTGGTGCAAGATCGTCAGGGTCGCGTTAGCGACCCTGCTTAAGCCGCTTTGAGCGGCTCACAAACTAAAGCCCCCGGCTTTGCCGGGGGATATTTACTTCAACTCCTCCATCTGCAAAATTTACCCGTTGTTGTTTCTGGACATGTAAAAAACACACGGTCTATTCTGGCAGCCCCTGGGCAAAATTACTTGTAATTTAATCGCGCAACCGGTATTCACAGACAGGGCATTTTTACTCCGTTTTTTTCCCATTTTTTACTTGAATGCAAACTAAAAATAAGTAAAATAGGTTTTGCCATTTGGCGAAAACCATTGAGGAAAAAATCCTATGAAAATTGATGTTGAGCAGTTTCAGGAATCCTTGCCCGAGTGTGAAGACTATTTGTTGCGCAGCTACATTAATTGCGCGCAGGCCGAATTGGATTTGCGCGCAAAGCGTGAGTTTGAAAGCGCCAAAACGGCCCTCAAAAATTGTTCAAAACCCCAACTTTTGTCGCTGTTGTCTGACTTGGGTATTGAACTGCCCGCTGCACCCTCTTTCAAAAAACGGGTGCGCAAAAATCCGTTGCCGTATGGTTGGAAGCCGTATGTGTGGCAAGACCAGCAGTACCACGTTCCCCCTTTTTTCAATATGGAGTTGCAGCAACCGGGTGTGGGTACGCAAACCGGTTGGTTGCAAGGTTTGTCGCCCGATGCCCGACGTGAACAATACGGCACCACGCATTTGTTGAGCACGGGCCAATTACAGTGGGCTGCTTTGGTAAAACTGGGATTGGTGCGGAGGTTGGTGGAAGGTGAATCACAGATTGTGAGTCTGGAACTGGGTGACGTGACAACCACCGAGGTACCGACTGAGGCAACCATCGAGGTGCCGACTGAGCAACCCCAAACCAGTCATCACCGCAAAAAGCAAAACACGGCGCAAGAGCCGACCGTTCAGGAATCCGCATAAAAAAACCCGCTGGAAAAAATACCAGCAGGTTTTTCGTTCAACACCATTGTTGCCTGACTCGTCACGGGGGCCACCGTGACGAGTCCCAAACTGAAAGGACAAACCAATGATTATGCAAGATAGCATTCTCTATGTACGCGATCAAGAAAGCCGCCGGTACCGGTAGATGTCAAGGTAGTTGTCGCATTGATCATGTCGCCGTCAGTTTGTTTTGCTGCTCCGTGGTGGTCGGTTTTCCGGGGTTGAGGAAGACCGTGGTCTCGGGCTCCCAGTTGCGCGTTGTGCCGCTCCAGCGTTCGGGGTGTTGGGCCTTGGCGGCCTGATAGAGGGCGTCACGGCGGGCGAGCAGGTCAATGTCCTCGCCGCGATGGCGCTGCGCGGGGGTGACGAATCGCAAGGCGCTGTGGCGGTGCTCGGTGTTGTACCAGCGTTCGAATCCATCGACCCAGGTGCGGGCGTCATCAAGGCTCGCGAAGGGGTGTTCGGGGAACCCAGGATGGCCCTTGAGGGTGTTGAACAGCGACTCCGAGAAGGGATTGTCATCGCTCACCGAGGGTCGGCTGAACGAGGGCACGACACCCAGGCGCTGCAAGGTCGCGAGCATGGTGGCGCCCTTCATGGGCGCGCCGTTGTCCGAATGCAGGACCAGGGCGTCAGCGCGCACGCCTTCGCGCAGGTGGGCCTTGCGGAAGACACTGGCCGCCTGCTCGGCGGATTCGCTCGGGTAGACCTCCCAGCCGACGATCTTGCGACTGAAGACATCCATGATCAGGTACAGATAGAAGAAGGTTCCCCGCACCGTGGTGGCCAAATAGGTGATATCCCAACTCCAGACCTGATTGGGGCCGGTGGCGGTCAGTGGCGAGGGGCGCACGCGCGGGGGTGCCTTAGGCTTGCCGCGTCGGGCGAGTTGATCGGCGGCCCGCAGCACCCGGTAGAAGGTCGATTCCGAGGCCAGGTAGCGTCCCTGATCGGCCAGCGCTGGGACGATCTGATGCGGGGACAGGTGGGCGAATTCCGCCTGGTTGGCCACCGTCAGGATGGCGGCCTGCTCGGCGAGCGTGAGGCGGTTGGCGGGGGTGCGCACGACCTCGGGCGCGCGGTACTCGCACCGACGGCCATCGCCCTGGATGCCGCCCGCCTGACGCCAGCGCTGCAAGGTGCGGGCGCTCAGCCCGACGGCGGCGCAGGCGCGTTCCAGGCGCGCGCCCGCGCTGACCGCTTCAGCGATCCACCCGCTCACCTGGACGCGCCGGGCGTGGGAGAGGGAGCGCCCGCGGGTTCCTCCCAGATCGCCCGGACTTTTTTTTGGAGCAACAACAAGGCCGCAGCCTCCGCCAGCGCCCGGTCCTTGCGTTGCAACTCCTTGGACAACTGGTTGATCTGCTCGCGCTCGGCGCGCTGCTCGGTGCGCTCGGCGCGGGTCGGTCGGGGGTCGTTGGCGTGCTGGCAGATGGTGCGCCAGGTGGCGATCTGCTCGGCAAAGAGCCCTTTGTGCCGGCAGTACGCGCCCAGATCCAGTTCGTTGAGGCCGGCCGTCTCCACCACCGCCGCGAACTTCTCGGCGCCGCTCAGGACGCCGACCGGGCCGGGCGGGGTGGTCGCCAGCGCCGCCTGGTCGCCGGTGTGATTTACAGAAGTGGGTGCAAATACGACAACCATCAATCAAGGCGTTAGGCCACTTTTCTCTAGAAGTCGTTGCAAATAACTACAGAAGTGGATGCAAGTGGATTAGAATTTACAGAAGTGAATGCAAATGAATTAGGATTCAGGCCATTTTATTTATGGTTGCCCGTTCGATCCCCAAGAATTATCGGAACGTCACCGGCCGGTTCGCCAGCGCCAAGAACCAGAATTTGATCGGGTTCGAATCGACGCTAGAGAAGGATTTTTTCCTGCTCCTGGAGTTTGACCGTCGGGTTGAATCGTTTGAAGAACAACCGGTGACGATCGCGTATCGTGGCCTTGAAGGTCGAGTCTGTCACTACACGCCCGATGCGCTCGTCCGCTATCAAGCCGCATTAGCGGGCGAACCTGACGGGCAGCCGGTTCTGTACGAAGTCAAATACCGGAGTGACTTGCGTGAACACGGTGTGGAGTACCGGCCTAAATTCAAGGCGGCCAGGCGTTATGCCCTGGACCGAGGATGGCGATTTCGTGTCGTCACCGAGCGGGAAATTCGCACCTCGCGCTTGAGTAACATTCGTTTTCTCTTGCGTTATCGCCGAATGCGGGTTGACGATCAAGACCGGGATGCCCTGTTGGCGACGCTCCGCAAGCAGGGTCCCCTCAAGCCCCCGACGCTGTTAGCCCTCACGTACCCCGATGCTTGCCGATACGCCGAGACTTTAGCCGCATTATGGCACTTGGTGGCTATCGGGCAGATCGGGGTCGATCTGGATCAGTTACTGACCCCACACAGCGTACTACGCTTCGGTACTGCGGGTGTCGATCAGGATCGCCGTCACCGCATCACGCCCGTTCTGGAACCGTTGAGGGAGAAGGGGGATGACCATCGCTGAACCGGGGATCGCCGCGCCTCCCGATCTCAGTAAAATTTCCGATACGGACTGGCAGATCGCGGATGCACGCTACGCCGCGATTCGTCCCCTGCTGGAAACCGAACGCTGTACGGCGACCGAAGTCGCTCAGCAGGCCCAGCAGATCGGCGTGCATAGGGTCACGCTGTATCGCTGGCTCAACCGTTTCAAAACGTCAGGGCAACGTTCGGCGCTACTGCCTGACCACCGGAATGGCGGTCGTGGCCAAAGCCGGTTGAGCGACGCTACGGAAACGTTACTCAGCGCGAGCATCGAAGACCATTACTTGACGGCCCAGAAGCCGAGCGTGGCGGCCACCTACCAAGAGTTGCGCCGTCGCTGTCGCCAAGCTGATGTCAAGGCTCCCCATGTGAATACGCTGCGTGCGCGCATCGCGAGGATCGCTGGCCCGGTGCGTTTGGGTCGGCGCGAAGGCGCGCGGACAGCGCGTGATCGGTATGATCCGGTGACCGGGTCTTTTCCGAACGCGGACTGGCCGCTGGCGATGATCCAAATCGACCACACCCTCGCGGACGTGCTGGTGGTCGACGACCGCCAACGACTGCCGATCGGTCGGCCCACCCTGACCGTGGCCATCGATGTGTTCAGCCGGGGCGTGGTCGGTTTTTATCTCGCCTTGGACCCGCCCTGCGCCCTGTCGGTGGGACTCTGTCTGGCGCAGGCCATCCTGCCCAAGGAGACTTGGCTGGCCCGGCACGGGATTGACACTCCCTGGCCCATCGGCGGGCTGATGGACTGCGTCCATGCGGATAACGCGCCGGAGTTTCGCGGTGCGATGGTGCAGCGGGCCTGCGCCGAATACGGCATCGACTTGCACTGGCGGCCGGTGGGGCGACCGCATTTTGGCGGTCATATCGAACGGCTGTGTGGCACGCTCAACCAGGCCATCCACACCTTGCCGGGCACCACCTTTTCCAACCCCGCAGCCCGCGGCGACTACCCCTCGGAACAGAAGGCGGCGATGACCCTCGACGAGCTCGAACGCTGGCTGGCCGTCTACATCACCCAGGTTTACCACCAAAAGCTCCATCACGGCATCGGCATGTCGCCGCTCAAGAAATATGAACAGGGCCTCCTCGGCAACCCTGAGCGGCTCGGTGGGGGCCGACGTCCTCTCCCTGCCGATCCCGAACGGTTACGGCTCGATTTTCTCCCCTACGTAGAACGGACCGTGCAACCCTATGGGTTGCGGATCGACGAAATCTACTATTACCACGATGTCCTCAAACCGTGGATTCACGCCGCCCGGCCGGGGGCCGCGCGCGCGCCGCGCACGTTCGTCGTGCGGCGCGACCCGCGCGATATCAGCACCGTGTTTTTCTTCGATCCCGAACTGAAGCAGTATTTTCCCATTCCTTACCGCCGGCTGGCGGCGCCGAGCATGAGCCTCTGGGAATTGCGCGAGGTGCGTCGCCGGCTCAAGGCCGAAGGCCGACAAAGCATCGACGAAAATGCACTGTTTGCCGGTTACGAGCGCCTCCGCCAGATCGAAGCGCAAGCCATCGATACCACGCAAAACCGCCGCCGCGCCCAGCGGCGGGATCATCACCGACAACGCGAACCGCTTCAGATCGCGGTCGGTCCCACGCCGCCCCCCGATGCCCCGGTGGAAAATCTTACCGACACGATCACGCCCTTTGCCGATCGCCAGGTGGGCCGCTAACGCCAATGAAAGACGAATCCGACTACCTCCACCTCGATCCGAGCACCCGCGCCCAGATGGATCGGCCACCGGACGAGCGCTTGCTGTGGCTGCTAGAGCCGCGCTGGATCGGCTATACCGGTGCGCAAACCGCCTTGAGCCGTCTGGAGGCCTTGATGCGCCATCCACCGCTCCATCGGATGCCCAACCTGCTGCTGGTCGGACCCACGAATAACGGCAAAACCTGTATCGTTCAGCACTTTGCCGAGCGCTATCCCGCCCGCCTCGATCCCGAGGGCGAACGCCGCCGGTACCCGGTCATCACGCTCCAGATGCCACCGGTTCCCGACGAAGGCCGGCTCTACGAAGAAGTGTTGGAACACCTGCAGGCCCCCTATCGGTCGCGGATGCCGGCCGCGCACAAGCTGGCGCAGGTCCGGTTGCTGCTACGCCACCTGAAAGTCAAGCTGTTGATTGTCGATGAGCTACATCACTTATTGGCCAGCCGTCTCGAACAGCAGCGGATCGTACTCAACACCCTCAAATTTCTCGGCAATGATCTGCAAATCCCCCTGGTGGGCGTGGGCACCGCCGACGCGCTGCGCGCCATCCAGACCGACCCGCAGCTGGCCAATCGGTTCCAACCCGTGGCGCTGCCCAAATGGACTTTGAATGAGGAGTACCGCAAGCTGCTGGCCAGCTTCGAGCGCCTGCTTCCCCTGCGCCAACCCTCTTATCTTCATCATCCTGATTTGGCAACGGAGTTGCTGGCCCTGAGCGAGGGCACCATCGGCGATTTGGCCACGGTATTGAACCTGGCCGTTGAAGCCGCCATCCGCTCCGGGCAAGAACGGATCGACCGACCGTTGCTTCGCAACCTGGCGTGGGACCCGCCTTCACTCCAGCGCCGACGAGCCAGCGCGTTGGCCGATGGATAGGAATGCCGCCCTGTGGCTTGAGTTGGAACTGGATCGTCTGTCCTTGCGTGCCCAACGTCCGAAACAGTCATTACCCTGGCCCACGGCGGAAGAAATAGAGACGGTCCGGATGCTGGGTTTTGTCGATCCCGTCACGGTCCGTTCTATCCCGGGTACACACCCGACCCACTACGAAATCCTATCCGGCGAAAAACAGTGGCTCACCGCACAAAAAGCGGGACTATCAAGAATCGCGGTGCTCGTTCGCGACAGCCTGGATGATCATGCGGTCCAGCGCATGCAGAGTTTGTCAACAGAAAGCGTCCCGTTAAATCCGATTCAGGAGGCGCAGAGGCTACAACAACGAGTGCAGCAGGGTATCACCGTCACCGACGCGGGGGCGGCCTTGGGCTACTCGCGGACGGCGGCGTCGCACTTGCTCCGTCTCCTGCGCCTGGAGTCCCTCGTTCAGCAATGGATCGCCGAGGGAACGCTTTCGGTCGGGCAAGCCAAAGTCCTGGTTGGGCTGGAACCCAAGCGCCAGCTCCATCTGGCCCACCGCATTCGCCACGAGCGGCTGACCGTTCGGCAAGTCGAAGCGCTGATGCGCCAGATCCGCCGCGATCCCCGTGATCCGGCCACGATCCCGTTTGATGCCGACCCACGCGGCCCCGATCACCGGTGGTTCGAAGCCCGCTTGTCCGAACAGCTCGGTGTCCCCGTCACCGTCGAGTATGCCAGAGACGGCGCTGGACGTTTGATCCTCGCTTTCAGCGATCTGGAAATACTCGATGGTTTGCTCGAACGACTCGGCTATTGCGATGATGCCGATTGATAGGCTACCGCTTCAAACGCGGTGTCTGTTGTTTTTTGCTCCAGTCGCATCTACTTTTATAGGTTGTCGCGGCGACTTCTGTAAACCATCCCGTTCCTCAAAAGCAGTGGTATTACCACTCTCATTTGCATCCACTTCTGTCAATTCTAATCCATTTGCATCCACTTCTGTCGATATTTGCACCCACTTCTGTAAATCACACTTGATGACTTCGCCGCTTTGCACGAATAAGGGCACCCGGACGACCGCGCCCGTTTCCAGGGTTGCTGGCTTACCGCCGCCGCCAGAGGTATCGCCACG
>JAGRHM010000213.1 GCA_020445005.1 Candidatus Competibacteraceae bacterium
ACCGCCGCCGCCAGTGAGGAAAAGAGTACAAAGCAATCCAGCGGTTCGTCCTGGGTAACTGCATCGAGCAGCAATGCCCCGACAATTTTCGGGGCCAGAACTGCCTGGAAATCAGCCGCGGTCTTGCGGTGAACCGGCTCAGGCGTCAGCGTCCCGGCGGCATGGATGACTCCATGCAATCGTCCATGACGCTGACGAATGTGCTGATACGCATGATGAACTTGCCCTGGATCGGTAACATCCGTCGGCAGGAACTCGACATGATCGCCCAGCGCCATTAATGCGGTTTGCGCCGCGCCTGTAGGGGCGGTGCGCCCGCTGACGATAACCCGCGCCCCCTGAATCTCGACCAGATGCTGGGTCAGCAGCAAACCCAGCGCGCCACATCCCCCCGTAATCCAGTACACCCCATTGCGCCGCCAAGGGGAACCCGTTGGTGTGGGCGGCGTGGGAACTGGAGCGCGTTGCTGCACATAGCGCTGACCCTGCCGCCACCACACTTCCTCGGCGACTGCCGCGGCGCGCAATTCGCTGAACAAAACTTCAACCAGATCGGCGTCGCGCCCGGACAGCCGCACCGCCGTCCAGCGCACCTTCACCGGGAGCGCACGTAACGAACGGTCAAAACCGCCCGCCGCCGCGCCGAACGCCTCCCCGAATTCCGCATCGTCATCATGAACGCTGATGACCCGCATCGGCTCATCGGCGCATTCACGCACCAGTGCGCCAGCCAAGGCCAGCAACGGTTGCAAATGTCGGTCGAGCATCGGGCGGAAATGCGCCAGCTCCGATTCGCGCGCCCATTCAGCATTCCCCACCGGGTTGGGCAACACTACGATAGCAGCCGGCCAGCATCCCTCAGCGCGTAATTGCTGCAACAACGCAGTGAAGGGCGGAGAATTTGCGCTCTGGCGCAGAACGCCGCCCTCGGCCTGGATATGTTGACGCAACGCTGTTAACGTCGCTTCATCGCCGCCCAGCGCCAGAATCGGCGAAGGCAATGGTTGACGAGCCACCGGCGTAGGTTGCCATACCGGGCGGAAGACCTGAACATTTAGCGCATCAAGCGCCTGCTTAGCCTGCTCTGGCTGGGGCATGTTCACAGTTGCAATCAACCGTTCCGGTTCCGGCAACCAGTACCGGGCGCGACTGAATGGATATGTCGGCATGGGCGTCCGTCGATGCGGCCCCGGATAGAGGTTATTCCAATCCACGTCATGCCCTTGGACATAAGCCGCTGCGATGCGCCCCAGAACAACCTCATCCTGCGGTCGCGCCAGTAGTTCCCGCTGCGCGCGCCGCCAGGCTGCCCGGTTCGCGGCATCCAGAGTGGAACCCGCGCTCATGGCTAACCAACTGTCAGCGGCGTTCCCCTGCTCATGCAGGGTTCGCAACTTGGCAATGGCATCCGCATGATCGGTCACCAGCACCGCCGCGCGCGGACCAGTGAAGTGTGTGCGTCCGACGTTCAGGGTATAAGCAATATCCGCCATTGACACCGCCGAACCCTCACCCGCCAGCCAATCCTGCAACTGCGCCAATCGAGTCTGAAGCGAAGCGGGAACGTGGGCGGAAATCGCCAGCAGATGCTGTTGGCCAGTCGCCACCGATGGCGCGATAGGCAGCGGTGGTTCTTCGACGACGACGTGCGCGTTGGTGCCGCTTAACCCAAAGGAACTGATCGCCGCCCGGCGCGGGTGATCCAGCGCAGCCGGCCAGTCTTGCAACTCACGGTTGATGTAAAACGGACTGTCAGCAAGCGTGATATGGGGATTCGGCGCGGTGAAATGCAATAAAGGCGGCCATTGGCGATGCTTGAGCATCAACAACACTTTCAACAACCCGGCGACGCCCGCTGCCGGTCCGGCATGACCGATATTGGCCTTGACCGAACCGAGGGTGCAAAAACTGCGCTGATCGGTAAAGTGACGGAACGCGCCGTTCAACGCCTCGAACTCAATGGGATCGCCCAGTTTGGTACCGGTGCCATGCGCTTCAACATAGCTGATCGTGGCCGGATTGACGCCGCTCTGCGCATACACGGTTTCCAGCAACTCGCGTTGCGCCAGAGCGCTGGGCGCGGCAATGCCGTTGCTGCGCCCGTCCTGATTACTGCCCGAGGCTACGATGACACCGTGAATCGTGTCCCCATCCTGCACAGCCGCTTCCAGAGGCCGCAGCACCACCACACCGACCCCCTCGCCGGGTACAAAGCCGTTTGCGTTCTGATCGAAAACCCGACATTGTCCCGTGGACGACAACATGCCCAACCGCCCGGTCAGGGCGTGAAAACCGGGGGTGGTAGCCACAAATACGCCTCCCGCCAGCGCCAGCTCGCACTCGCCCGCCCGCAGGCTCTGACAGGCCAGATGCAGCGCGACCAGCGACGAGGAACAGGCTGTGTCCACCGCCAGCGCCGGCCCGCGCAGATTCAGCAGATACGCAATGCGTCCCGCCAGCATCGCCGCGCCGTTCCCCATAAAGGCATAAGGAGAGGCATCCAGACCAGCGGCCACCATTTTATGGGTATAGTCGCCCGCGCCGACCCCGACGAAGACGCCCGCCCGGCGCTGATTCAGCCAGCGATCACTATATCCGGCATGTTCCAGGGCGCTCCAGGCTTCCTCCATAAACAGCCGTTGCTGTGGATCGGTAAATTCCGCTTCCGCCCCGGACATCTGGAAAAACAACGGATCGAAATCGGCGATACCCTCCAGGAAGCCGCCCCACTTGCAGGGACTCTTATCCGGTTGATGCGGATCGGGATCGTAATAGGCCGACACATCCCAACGCTCGGCGGGAACCTCGGTCACCCGGCAACGCCCCGCCTGCAAATCCGCCCAGAACGCATCCAGATTCGCCGCGCCGGGAAAGCGTCCCGCCATGCCGACAATGGCAATCCGCTCAACCAGCCCCGTTCCTGAATGCCCCTTCTCCTCTAGCCGTGAAGGACTCGGGTCAGGCGAGGAGGTAACGGATCGCCCGAACAACGCGCCGGCATCAACCACCGGGGACGACTCACCAGCAAACGTCGCCGCCCGCCGCGCCGCCAGTTCCGGCTCATGCGCTGCTATCAGGTGCGCGCTCAAATCGGCCACGCAAGCGTAATCGAACAATAGCGTCGCCCGCAGGATCACCCCCAGTTCATCGCTCAACCGGGTCATCAAATCCACGCCCAGGATCGAATCCACCCCGTAATCCGCGAACCGGCGGCGGTGATCAATCTCGCCAGGGGCCAGATTCAGCGTCTGCGCCAGCGCCCGCCGCACTTTCTGTTCGACCCAGACCGGCAGATCGCCGGAATCTTCCGGCGGCGGCGAAATGGCGGATGGAACGACCGCGTGATGCGGCGTTGTCGCTACGACAGCCGCGCCAACCGGCGAGCGGTCATCCGCCTGCGCCAGTATTACGGTCTGAGCGTCGCTGTCCGTAGTCGCCGACGCCAGTCCCTGGAAGCCGCAAGTCAGCAGAATGCGCCGCCAACTTGCTTCACTGAGCAACGGACTGTATGGCAACCGATATTTCCCATCCACAAATCGCCACCAACCTTCGGTCAGGCCAAAGGTCAGCGTTGAAAAATCCTGCCGGTGGATGGCTTCGTTGAGGATCAGCACCCCACCTGGACGCAAGGTTTGCCGGACATGCCGCAACGTTTGATGAATCCGCGCGGTCGCGTGCAACACATTCGCCGCCAGCACCATATCGCAGGAACCCGGTTCAATGCCCTGTTCCGCTGGATTGCTTTCAATGTCCAGCACGAGAAAGCGGGCAAACGGATAATCCGCCGCGAATTGCCTCCGGGCCTGCTGCACCAGACCGGCGGACAGGTCGGTATACCGATATTCAATGCATTCGCCCAGCGGCGCCAGCGCCGCTAGCGCCGCCGCGCTGGTGCCACCGGTGCCTGCACCGATTTCCAGAATCCGGCAACGATCCTGACGTTGCAGCACTTCCGCCGCCCGCGCCGCAATCACCTCGGCGCACAGTCGGTTGTACTGCGCCACAATCGGATTGTCCCGGTAAAGCGCCTGCACCAGCGGCAAGATCTCGGCACCAAATAACACTTCGGTCGCCGCCCGTTCGCCGCGCAATAATTGCGGATAGGCGCGCAAACAATGTTCGAGTACGCCGATGAAGGGCGCGGTCCACGGTGGCAACGCCCCGATCGTCGCTCCCCGGGCCTCGGGTAAGCGCGGACTGCCCCGCCAGCCGTTTTCCTCGCGGAGCAGCCAGCCATCCTCCGCCAGCAAGGCCAGCAACGCCTCCAGCAATCGGGTATGTGCAGGCTCCAATCCCAACTGTTGCGCCAGGGTTTCGGTCGTGAAGCGTTGACCCACCGCCAGCACGCCCTGTTCCTGCCAGACGCGCGCCAACAACGCCCGACCATACGCCTCAACCTGGGTAAAAGCGGCGGCGATGGAGGCGGTTTCAGGATTAGCCGTCGCCGCCTGCCGCAACCGCCCGGCCAGGGCCATAAAGCCGGCGTCGCCATCCGCCTGCGGCAACGGCTCGTAGCAGCGCAGTCCCAACTTCGTCAGGATAGTGGGAGAAGCTTTCATCGGCATCCACTGCCCGGACGGGCTGGCCAGAATGCGCTCCAGAATGTCAATGCCTTCCGCGCGCCCGATCGCGCCAATGCCCAGCCGCGCGGCCTGACGGATATGAAAGGGATCGGCCACCGCGCCGACTTCGCCCCAGAACCCCCAATTGAGTAGATAAACCGGCCATGCCCCGCGCTGGCGCAGAAAATGCGCGAAAGCATCCTGAAAAGTTGAAGCTGCGGCGTAATTGCCCTGCCCGACGTTGCCGACGAAAGCATTAGCCGAGGAGAAAAACGCGAAAAAATCCAGCGGCTGGCCGATAACTGCCTGCGCCAGCGCCACGCTGCCCTGAACCTTCGGCGCCAGCACGGCCTGGAAACTTTCTTCGTCCAGATGATCCAGCGCCCGGTCGCATAACACCATCGCCGCCTGCATCACGCCATGCACCGCGCCCCAGCGTTGTCGCGCACCGGTCAGCGCCATCTGGATCGCCGTCGGATCGGTAATATCACACGTTCGGTGAATGACTTCGCCGCCAGTCCCGGCTATTTCCGCCACCTGCCGCTGACGGTCGACGTCCAGGGGACTGCGGCCCAATAGCAATACCCGGGCGCGATACGTCGCCGCCAGATGCTGAGCGACAGTCAGACCCAGTCCCCCGCCGCCGCCCGCCAGTACATAAACACCCTGTTCCCGGAAGGGCGACTGGACTGGTTCCGGCACGGTCACTGGCTCCAGGAACCGGCAATAGCGCACGCCCGCGCGCCAGGCCACCGCCAAACCTGGCTCCGTCCCAAGTTCGGCAAGCAGACCTTCCAGGATAGAAGCCTCATCCCAACGCACAACATCCACCAGGCTGACGCGCCAGTCCCGAACTTCCCGCGACAGGGTTTGGGTCAGTCCCAAAACATCCGCACTCAACGGATTAACGGCGTCATCCGCCATAACAAGCTGCGCATTCTGCGTGATGACGGCCAGCGTCAGGCCCGGCTGTCCACGACTGGTTTGACGCAATGCCTGGACCAGTCGCAACAGACTGAGCGAACCGCGCCGGACTGCTGCTTCTACACTCGTTAAATCCAGCGGATCGCCAGCCTGCTCCGCTGTGGCGCAAAAATAAACGGCTGCGACCGGTTTCAGGGTCGCGCACAACTGTTGCCAGGCATCGACCTGTTGCTGATCAATCTCGAAGACCCCCGGCGCCAGGGATTGGCCAGTCTGGCCAATCGCCACGCGGAGGGTAATCCTCGGCGTGAGTTCTCGCGCCAGCCGTTCCCCCAAACTGGGGTCTTCCAGGGGATGAACAATCAGCGCAATCCCTTCCGGCTGCGCAGAACCACTCGTCGGCAAAGGCTCTTCCCGCCAGACCGGACGGTAGCAGGGCATAGGATCAATTGACTCTTTCCTGGCCAACGCGGGAGAGCGCGCAGCGTCAAAGTGATCGGATGGGCTGGCTCGTTCAGGCGCATGGAGAGCCGTGGCCCGGAAATCCAGCAACCGCGCCTGCAGTCGACCCTCTGCATCCAGCAGCGCGATGTCGAAGCGGGCGTCAGCCACATCCCGGCACTGTACATAGGCGCAAGTTTCCGTCCCCGGCGCCTGCAAAATCTTCACTTCCCCCACCGTGAATGGAACCAATACCCGATCCGCCGCACCCGGTTGCGCCGCCAGCCAAGCCATCGCCGTCTGAAAAGCGCCATCCAGCAACGTAGGATGCAGCGTGTAGTACGGCAACGCCGCCGCTTCGCCCGCGGGCAGGCGCAATTCCGCCAGCGCCTCATTCTCCCCCAACCAGAGTTCAGCCACGCCCTGACAGTAAGGACCGCAGGCCACCCCGGCTTGCTCGAACAACCTGTACAGTGCGGTCCGATCCAGTTGTCGAGTCGCCCGTTGCCGAACGCCCGCCAGATCCAGGCGCGGTACAGGTCCATCCACCGCCGCCCCCAGGCGCAACTCACCCCGGCAATGCGGCAATTCCTCCTCCGCACCGGAACAAATGGTGAATTTTAACTGCCCTTCCTGCTCCTCCAGATTCAGCAGCACCGTCACCGGCTCATCCGCCACTCGCAACGGTCGGGTGAACGTGATGCCAGCCAACCCCCGCACCGGAGTTTGCGGACGCCAGGCATGGGCCGCCGCACAAGCCATTTCCAGATAACACACGCCGGGCAGAATCGCCGCACCGTTGACCTGATGATCGCGCAGAAAGGGCATATCCGCCGCCAACTCACTTTGGAACCGCACCGCCCCCTCCCCTGGCGCAACCTGATCCAACAGGGGATGCAACCCTGTGCTGCGGCGCGGACGGGTCTGTTCCCCCGGCAGGAAACGGCGTCGCTCAAAGGGATAGCCCGGCAATGACAAACGCCGTCGACTGCCGGGAGGGTACAGGCTCTTCCAGTCCGGCGTTGCTCCCTGGACATACTCGCGCGCCAGCGCCAGCCACCGGTTTTGTTCGGCATCCTGACCTGGGTTGATCTCGCCCGCCGTTCCCTCCCGCCGCCATTGCGTTAACTGGTTCAGCAACTCGTCCCGCTCCGCAGCGACCAGCGCCAACCGCTCCTCGAAATGGCAACGCCCGGCATTCAGCGTGAACGCCAGATCGCCCATATCTACAGTGGCCGGCGACTGTTCCCGGAGCCATTGCTCCAGATCAACCACGCGCTGGAGCAACGCGCTTCCGGTACGGGCGGATAGCGTGAATAACTGCCAATCCCGGTTTGTTACCGGGGAACGGTGCGGAGCATCCGGGGCTTCTCCAATGACCAGATGCACATTCGTGCCGCTGAAACCGAAAGAACTGACGGCAGCGCGCCGGCGATCCTGCCCTGGGCGCGGCAACCACGGACGCGCGGCGGTGTTGACGAAAAAGGGGGTTTCCGCGAAGCCAATCGCCTCGTTTTCCCGCGTAAAATGCAGCGAGGGCGGCAACTGGCGCTGCTGCAGAGCCAGTAATACCTTGATTACACTGACTACGCCCGCCGCGCTCATGGTATGGCCGACATTGGTCTTCACCGAACCCAGCGCGCAGAACTGGCGCTCGGTGGTGAAGGCGCGAAAAGCCCGGGTCAATGCCTCAACTTCAATCGGATCGCCCAGCCGCGTGCCGGTGCCATGCGCTTCGACATAGCCAATGCTGGCCGGATCGATGGCAAAACGGCGATAAACCTCCTGTTCCAGGGCGGTCTGCGACGGAGCGCTGGGCGCGGTGATGCCGTTGGTTCGGCCATCCTGATTGGTCGCGGAGCCTTCGATGACGCCATAAATATGATCGCCATCGCGCAAAGCCGCCTCCAGCGGTTTCAGCACCAGCGCCCCGACCGCCTCGCCGGGCACAAAGCCATCCGCATCCTGGTCAAAAGCCCGGCACTGCCCGCGCGGCGACAACATCCCGGTCTTGCTGGCGGCCAGGTAAAAATTAGGCGTATTAAGGACGCACACGCCGCCGGCCAGAGCCAGTTCGCTCTCGCCCTGCGCCAGACTCTCGCAAGCCAGATGGATCGCCGCCAGCGACGAGGAACAAGCCGTGTCGATGGCCAGACACGGCCCCTTGAGATTCAGCAGATAAGCAATACGAGCTACCAGGATGGCGTTGGAATTACCCATAAACGCCGAACCATCGGGATCAAGACCGGCGGCGCTCAAGCGGTGAATAAAATCGCCAGCGCCGACCCCGACGAACACGCCGCAGCGCCGGTTATCCAGCGCCTGATCGCCGTAACCGGCGTCCTCCAGCGCCAGCCAGGCGCTTTCCAGAAACAGCCGTTGTTGCGGGTCCATCACCTCCGCTTCGCGCGGCGGGATGTTGAAAAACCACGCATCCAGATCAGCAATGCCGTCGAGAAATCCGCCCCATTTACAGTCAGTCTTACCCGGCTGCCGGGGATCGGGATGATACAGGCGTTTGACATCCCAACGTTCCGGCGGCGCTTCACGGATGCTGGAGTGGCCTTCACAAAGCAATGTCCAGAAATCGCGGGGATTGGACGCACCGGGAAAGCGTCCCGCCAATCCAATCACAGCTACTTGTGGCCGTGATCGACTCGTTTCCATTGCGGTTGACCGGAACGAAGTCGGTTGCCATGCCGCGCCCAGTTGTTGCACCAGGGACAGAGCCTGAGCGGCGCTCAGCTCCTTGCGGGCCACCATCCCGAAGACCACTTCTTTCAGTGAGGGCAAGGTATGCCTCCAGCAAGCTATTAATTTTCAAATCACTAAACCTGCTGACCGCCAATTGCTGACCTGTGACTGAACGGAGTGGAGCGCAGCAAGTTTTTTTTTCAAGACTAGACTAAAAACTGTCCTATTTCACCGGACGCCCTGTCTCGCCCACTTAACTCGGGACCTTTGCCAAAATGGTGAGTACTACCCTCAAACGCTCCCTTGCAAAATGGCTCGGTCGGCAATCCGCCAGACCTTTTTCCTCCTCGGCGCACCGTGAGACCGACCGCTGGCCGATCGCCATCATCGGCATGGCGGGCGTTTTTCCCGGCGCCGCGGACTGGCGACAGTTTTGGCGAAATCTGGAATCCGGCGGGCGTTTCATCCGCGAAATCCCGCCCGAGCGCTTTCCGTGGCGGGATTACTACCACGATTTACGCGAAGGCAGCGAAGCCGCCGCCAGCATCTGGGGCGGCTTCCTCGACGATATCGCCCACTTTGACGCCGAACGCTTCGGTATCAATCCCCGGCGCGCGGAACGCATGGACCCGGAACAGCGCCTGTTCCTGCATACCGCCTGGCGCACCATCGAAGACGCCGGCTATCGCCCTGCGCAACTGGCCGGCCCGGAACTGGGCGTTTTCGTCGGCGCCTGCTTCCACAACTACGCCGAACGCCTGCGCTGGGCCGGGGTCAGGCCCGACGTCGAGCTGATCTATCCTGATCTGATCGCCAACCGGGTCTCGCACTGGCTGGACGCGCGAGGACCCAGTGAATCCATCCACACCGCCTGTTGCAGTTCCCTAACCGCGCTGCATCGCGCCGTCCGGGCCATCGCCGATGGCGAATGTGAGTGGGCGCTGGCCGGCGGCGTCAGCATCCTGCTGTCCCCCTACTCATTTCGCGCCTTCGCTAATGCCGGCGTGGCCTCGCCCAGCGGCGGCGGCCGGGTGTTCGACCAGCAGTCCGACGGCTGGGTGCGCGGGGAAGGCGCCGGCGCGGTGCTACTGAAACCACTGGCGCGGGCGCTCAGCGATGGCGATGTCATTCATGCCGTGATCGCCGGTTCCGCCGTCGGGCATGGCGGACACACCGGTTCGCTCCTCGGGCTGCGCCGCGCCGCGCAAATCGCAGCGACCGTCCGCGCGCATCGCCAGGCCGGCGTCGATCCGGCCCAGGTAGGCTACTTGGAAATCCAAGGCTCCGGCAAGGCCAAGGCCGATCTGGAGGAAATGTTCGCCATGCGCGAGGCGTTTGAACAACTGGGCGACGCCGCGCCCGGTTGCCCGGTCAGTTGCCTGAAACCGGCCATTGGGCATCTGGAAGCCGCCGCCGGCGTCGCGGCGGTCATCAAGGTGGCCCAGGCCCTGCGCCATGGACGGATTCCCGGCATCGTGGGCCTGGAGCAACCCCTGGAGGCGCTAGCGGAATTACCCTTTCAATTCTCCAACCGGACCCAACCCTGGGAAGCGCCGCGCGACGAACGGGGCCAACTCCAACCGCGCGTAGCCGCCATCAACAGTTTCGCCTATGGCGGGGTCAACGCGCATCTGGTTTTGCGCGAAGCGCCTCCGCTACCCAGAACGCCATTGCCGGAACGGGAGCGTCTGCTGGTCTTCTCCGCCGCCGATGCAACGCGCCTGCGCCAAACCGTGGCGACTCTGCATGAGTTTCTGGGCGAGGAATCTTTGCCCCCCTTCCCCGACATTGCGCACACCTTGCAAATCGGTCGGGAAACGTACCGTTACCGGCTAACAGTGTTGGCCCGGCATTACGAGGAGGCCCGAACTCGCCTCGGTCAGTGGTTGGCCGGGGAAACGCACATAGCCGGCGTCTGGTCCGGTGAAGCCGTGCAAATGAGTCTGCGGGCCTTTGGCCAGGAACCGGAGGATCGCGACTATTTAGCCGCCCTCTGGCGCGCTGGTAAACTGGAAAGCATTGCGGCCCTCTGGTTGCAAGGCGCGCCGATACCCTGGATGGAACTCAACCAGGGGGAAAAATACCGCCGGGCCTCGTTGCCGCCCACACCGTGGGCAACCACCCGCTTTTGGATCGACAGCAGTCCCGGACCTGCGCTGCCCGTGGAACTGGCGAATGATGAGGCGCTGTCCTCAAGAGAATTTCAACCGCCCCAACCGCCCCAACCGCCCGCGCCGTCTCTCCTGAACCCAACAGGCGAACCATCGGCAAGTCCCGACCTGGCGACACCCATCCTGGAGACGGTGCGCGCCGTGCTGGGGTTATCTGACCAACCGGGACTGACCGAACGTTCGCTGCCTGACCTTGGCGTAGATTCCCTGCAAGCCCAGGAGCTGCGCGGCGTTCTGGTCCGCACTCTGGCTATCGATGCGCCGTTATCCATGTTGTTAACCGCTGCTTCGCTCGGCGAACTGGCGCGACAACTGGCGACAATGACGAAGACCCATCCCCCGCTGGCAGCCTCTCTCCCCTGGATCAGCGATCATGCGCAACGCTTCGCGCCTTTTCCGCTGACCGACATCCAGTTTTCCTACCTGCTGGGGCGCGGCGACCGTCACGCTCTCGGTGGTCAGGGCTGCCATTTGTACTGGGAATTCGAGCGCGACCACTGGGATGTTGACCGGTTGGAGCAGAGCTGGAATCGGCTCATCGCCCGGCATGACATGTTGCGCGCGATCTTTTCCCTGGAAGGCCGCCAGCAGATCTTGCCGGAAGTTCCTCTCTACCGTCTGGAAATTCGGGACTGGCAAGCCCGGTCCGAAGCCGAGGCGCTGGCGCAATGGGCGGCATGGCGCGCGCAATGTTCGCACGAATGCTTCGCCGTGGATCGGTGGCCTCTGTTTCGGATTGGCGTGGCGCGTCTGCCGGGGCGGATGCGCCTGCTGCTCAGCATCGACCTGCTGCTGGTCGACGGCATGAGCCTGTTCCTGCTGCTCAAGGAATGGGCGCAAGGTTACGAGGGCGCGCCCTCTGGCGAAGACCCGCCGTTGTTCCGCGATTATGTTCAGTCCCTGATCGCGCATCAGCACAGCGAAAGCTGGCGACAGTCTCTAACCTATTGGCAAGAGCGACTGGAGACGCTGCCGCCGGCGCCGGAATTGCCCTTATCAGCCGACCCCGCGCTGTTGCGTCAATCCCTCTATCGACGGCTGGAATACCGACTAGCCAAACCGCAGTGGGACCGTCTGGGCGAGCAGGCCCGACAACGGGGGTTGACGCCGGTAGCTGTGTTGGCAACTGCGTTCGCCGAAACTCTGGCGCGCTGGGCGACCCAGCCGCGCTTCACCCTGAATCTGACCGTAGCGCAGCGCCTGCCTCTGCATCCGCGCATCGCCGAAACAGTTGGTGATTTCACCTCGAACCTGCTGCTGGTCACCGATTTCAGCGTCCGGGAACCGTTCGCCGCGCGCGCCGCCCGGCTCGGACAACAGTTGCTGCACGATCTGGAACACGCCCAGGTCAGCGGCGCGCGCGTACTGGGCGAATTGACCCGTCATCGCCGACAACCGGTATTGATGCCGGTCGTGTTCACCAGCCTGCTGGGCTACGAAGTCACCGGTCAGACTTTGGACGTTGAGGTATTGGGGCGCTTTATAGGCGGCGTCACGCAAACCCCCCAAGTCTGGCTGGATGCACAGGCTATGATGGTGCGCGAGGGGCTTTACCTGAGCTGGGATGCGGTCGAAGCGCTGTTTGCCGGCCCTCTGCTGGACGCCATGTTCGCTGCTTTTACCGAACGGGTGACCGAGCTCGCTGAATACCCTGCGTCCTGGGAGCGGGCCAGTAGCCTGTTGCCCGCCGCGCAACGCGCCCGTCGCCAGGCCGTGAATGCTACCGAGATTCCCTTTCCACCCACGTTGCTGCACGCCGCGTTCTGCAACCAGGCGCGCCGCGCGCCGGAGCGACCGGCGGTGATCGCCGCCGACCGGCAATTGCGCTATGGCGAACTGGCGCAGCGCGCCGCCGCTCTGGCCAGGGAACTGCAGCAACAGGGTGTACAGCGCAACCAGTTGGTCGCCGTGGTCATGAACAAAGGCTGGGAGCAGGTCGTTGCGGTGCTGGCGATCCTGCAGGCGGGTGCGGCCTATCTGCCGATCGAAGCCAGCCAGCCGGCGAGGCGGATTCACGAACTGCTGGAGCTGGGCAAAGTCCGTTTGGCGCTCAGTCAGCAACGGTTGAAGGCTCGCCTGGAATGGCCAGCCCATGTCACCGTTCGCTGGGTAGACGAAACATGCCCCGTCGCTACGTTACCCATCGAGCAAGGTCCAGCCACGCCAGATGATCTGGCCTATGTCATCTTTACCTCCGGCTCCACCGGCGTTCCCAAAGGCGTGATGATCCGTCATCACGCCGCCGCCAACACCGTGCATGACATCAACCGGCGCTTCGCGATCACTGCCGAGGATCGCATCCTGGCTCTGTCGGCGCTCAGTTTCGATCTGTCGGTCTACGATCTGTTCGGACCGCTGTCCGTCGGCGGAGCGCTGGTGCTGCCGAAGCCGGCGCTGCTGCGCGATCCCCAGGGTCTGGCCCAACAGATCACCCGCGAACGAGTCACGCTGTGGAACTCGGTCCCCAGTTATCTGCAACTGTTGGCCGAGGCGCTGAATGAAAACGACCTATCCCTACTCGCTAGTTTACGCCTGGCGCTACTCAGCGGCGACTGGATTCCTCTGTCCTTGCCGGCGCGCGTGCGGACGCTGGCCCCACAGTTGCGCCTGATCAGTCTCGGCGGCGCCACCGAAGCGGCCATCTGGTCGATTTTTCATCCCATTGACCAGGTTGATCCGGCCTGGCGCAGTATTCCCTACGGGAAGCCTCTGGCCAATCAGCGCTTTTATGTGCTGAATGAGCACCTGGAGGATTGTCCTGACGATATTCCCGGCGAGTTATATATCGGCGGAATCGGCATCGCTGAGGGTTACTGGCACGATGACGCGCGCACACAAGCCAGCTTCCCGCATCATCCGGAAACCGGCGAACGACTGTATCGCACTGGCGATCTGGGGCGCTATCGAGCCGATGGCTCCATCGAATTCCTGGGACGCTGCGACGCCCAAGTCAAGCTGGGCGGTTATCGAGTGGAGCTGGGCGAGGTGGAAGCCGTCGCGCGGCAATGTTCGGGCATTGAAGAAGTTGCCGCCGTAACGTTCAGCGACACCCACGGCCAACGTCGACTGGCGCTGGGTTATCTGCGCAGTTCCGGCTCG
>JAGRHM010000214.1 GCA_020445005.1 Candidatus Competibacteraceae bacterium
ATGGCGGCCGTGAGAATCTGGAAGCCATTGATTTCATGCGGGAGCTGAACACGGTCGTGCATAGTGAGCATCCTGGCGCTATGGTGATCGCCGAAGAATCCACCTCTTGGCCGCAAGTCACTCGCCCGACGTATCTGGGCGGTCTGGGCTTCAGCATGAAATGGAACATGGGCTGGATGAACGATACCCTGCGTTATATGGCGCAACAGCCGATCCATCGCAAATATCACCATGACTTGCTGACCTTCAGCATGTTGTATTGCTTCACCGAGAATTTCGTGCTGCCGTTTTCGCATGACGAGGTCGTGCATGGCAAAGGCTCGATGGTTAACAAAATGCCAGGCGACGAGTGGCAGCGCTTTGCTAACCTTCGTCTGCTCTATCTCTATATGTTCACCCATCCCGGCAAAAAACTGCTGTTCATGGGCACTGAGTTTGGCCAAGGCACCGAATGGAATAGCGCGGTTACGCTCGACTGGTATGTGCTCCAATACGACTTCCACAAGGGGATGCAACTGCTAGTCAAGGATCTGAACCGGCTCTATCACAGCGAACCGGCGTTGCACCACTATGAATTTGAATGGCAGGGCTTCGACTGGATTGACTGCCATGATGCCGAACAGTCAATTTTGAGTTATCTGCGCAAGAAAGACGACGATTTCCTGGTGGTCATTGTCAACTTCACCCCCGTGCCGCGCCATGGTTATCGGATTGGCGTACCGCGCACCGGGCGCTACACAGAAATTTTTAATTCCGACTCGAACTATTATGCAGGCAGTGGGGTGGGTAACGGTGGAGTGGACTTGATCGCTGAGGAGAAACCCTGGATGGATCGTCCCTACTCGATTACGGTCACCGTGCCGCCGCTGGGTGGGATCGTCCTTCGTCCGGAGGAGCCGCCCCCGCCAAAACCATTGGCGGTCGTAGCCGAGGCTGCTGATGAAGTGTTAGCGACGGAGGAAGCAACCCTAGCAGCCGGCGCCTTATCGACGGCTGGAGCCACCGCGCCGGAGTTGTTTGAAGAAGAATTGGCGCAACCCGAGTAGGATGATTGAGCGTTTGTGACCACTGGCGATCGCGATCGCCAGTGGTCGTGGTGTTTCATCGTAATGAACAGGCTAGACTTGACCAATGTTGTACTCAAAAGGCTTCACATCACTCTACTAATCGTCGCGGTATGGGCCGTGATGCTCCCCATGGGGCTGGTGGCGTGGCGCTATCCGTTAGGGGGGAACGGACTATTATCGATTCTGGCCGGATACGCTTTCATCCTCTGGTATTGGCCAGCCGGCTGGTTAGCGATTTTGCCCTCTGTTTTGCTGGCGGTCGATCTGACTCCCTGGACCGGCTGGCTGCTCTGTGATGAAGCCGATATGGTTCTCGCTATCACTGTGGCGATCGGCTATTCGCGACTTGCATGGACTCCACCGATTCACCGGCTTACGCCTGTCGCTGCACCGCTGTTGCTACTGTTTTCAGCGGCTTTCCTCGTCAGTCTGACTCGCGGTTTGTGGCCGCTGCCTGTTCCAGATTTTAATGCGCTAACGGATTACACCAATTCCTACAATGGGTTGCGGATTGCCAAGGGGACACTTTGGGCGCTGCTGCTCTTGCCGCTGTTGCGCCGAACACTAGCGGAGAATCATGCACAGCGTTATCTGCTGTCCGGTTTACTAATAGCCTTGATAGGGGTCAGCGCCGTGGTCTTCTGGGAACGCTTGACATTTACCGGTTTGCTGGATTTTTCCAGCGATTACCGGGCGACTGGCCCCTTTTCCGCGATGCATACCGGAGGCGCGGCTCTGGATGGATCACTCGCCCTGCTAACGCCGTTCGCCATACTGTGGCTTTTACAAGCAAGACAATTGAACTACGCCATTTTGGCCGTGATCATTGTCGGCCTCAGCGTCTACGCGATCATGGCGATTTTTTCACGGGGGCTTTATCTGGGATTTGGGCTTTCTGTGGCCATCATCAGTGTGAGTGCACTTCCCGGTCGGCGTGATTCCCGCAAGCCCTTATGGCAATCTTTATTGCTACTGTCACTGTTATGCCTGACCGCTGGTCTGCTCTTTCAGGTTTTCGCAACCGGTGGTTACCGTACGCTGGCTGCAATTCTGGCGTTGTTGATCAGCGCTTTGTTCGTCGGCAGCCTGTCACGTGCGCTATTGCCCGGAGGGTCGTATCTTGCTATAGGCTTTGTCGCCTGTCTGGCCAGTCAGTGGCTACTCTGGCAGTGGTTGGCCAAAGGCGCTTATTGGGCCTTCGGGTTGGCGGCGATGATCTGGATCGCCGGAATTCTTATCTTTGGCAGCAAGCATCGGCCGGTTGGCGTCATACTGGGGATGGTTGGCTTTGCCGGAATGGTGGTGGGGACAGGATTGGTCGCGTGGCACTGGGGAGGCAAACCGGCTCTAATCAGCACCCTGCCGGCTATGGGCCTGGCCCTGGGTCTGGTGATCCTGAATTTTCGCTTGCGCGTCTGGCGTTGGGAGCGATCAACTGTGCTGGGCGCGGGTCTGGCGGTGATGATCCTGGGCATCAGCATCCCTGTAACGGGAAATTACTATATGGAACAACGTTTTTCTCAGGCCGAGCATGATTGGGAAACCCGTTTGCAACACTGGCGGGCGGTTCTGTTCATGATGAATGCCGACTGGGCTACTGATTTGTGGGGCATGGGCATTGGCAAGTTTCCAGCAACTTATTTCTGGCGCAATCCCGCTGATGAATTTCCAGGTAATTTCCAATACGAAACTGAAAACAACAATACCTTCCTGCGGATCAGTGGCGCCCGTTATCCGCGTGGCTATGGCGAACCGTTACGCATTGGTCAACGGGTAGCGCCGCGACTCTATGCACTTTATACGCTGTCTCTGGACGCTCGCGCTCCGGAAAAACCGGCGATAGTTAATATAGCGCTCTGTCAAAAATGGCTGCTTTATCCTTTCGGTTGCAGCGGGCGTTCGCTGAAGATTGAAAATCGCGACTGGCAATATTTCGAGATAACGTTGAATACATTAGGGTTTGCTGGAGATGTCTGGGGATCGCGCCGCACTGCCCAATTAATATTGAGTAACTCTACCGGCGGCGCTCTGTTGGATGTCGATAATATTCAACTGAACGACCCTATCTCTGGCGCTGAATTGCTTGCGAATGGCAATTTCTCCCACAGCGGCGACCGCTGGTTTTTCACCAGTGACCGCCACCATTTGCCTTGGCATGCCAAGAATTTGTGGCTAAATATACTCTTCGATCAGGGTTGGATTGGAGTAGTGCTGTTCGGACTGCTAACCTTACTGGGATTGGCGCGGGCTTTTCTTGAATTCGAACATCGTGACAATTCCCTGGCGTTAGCCTTGTTTGCATCGCTGTCGGGTTTTCTCACTGTAGGACTGTTTGACAGCTTGCTGGATGTGCCGCGGTTGACCCTGATGTACTATTTGCTGCTCTTTACCACATTGTTGGAACCGTTCCCTTTGGTTAAAACCGGCCAGCCTGTCCACGCTCACCGGCCCACGGCGAATCACCACGTCCCCAGCCACTCCCGTGTCCAGGTTGCGACTTGGTCCCGCCACTCGTGACAGGAGAAGGTATGATTCGCTTCGGGATATTCGTGTAGCGTGACCCGTGGTTGCGCCAGGAGACGTCGCCAGGTCCGTGAGGCCCTCGCCAGGTCCCGGAATTCGGCGGCGGTCAGATCATCGCCGCTGAGGATGAGTAGTATCGGACCCTGGAAGCGTTGCCAGCCGTCGGTCATGCGTTGCGGCAACGGCGTTTGTTCCGATGTCGCCACAATCGCCTTGTTGGCATTGGGTTGCCGGGCTTGTCCAAGCATCGTCCGCAGCGAGCGCCAAGCCGCGCTGAACGCAAAATCGCCGCGCCAGATCTTGCGCCACAGATCAGGACTGATCAATCGGCCCAGGTAATAATGGCGAAGGTAAGTGCGCGCCTGTCCCGCCTCGGTACGCGCCCAGGGATTCAACAGCACGAGTCCAGAAACGCGCGGGTCGCGCCAGGCATGGAACAACGCCGCTGAAGCCGCGTCACACAGTCCCCAGATGACGATTTCCCGCAATTGGGGAAGCTGCTGAGAGAAAGCATCCAGCGCCGCATGAATATCGGCATCGATATTTTCAAAGCCGGTAAACTCGCCGCCGGCGTCACCCATACCGCGATAGTCAAAACGCAACACCGGAATGCCGGCTTGGGCTAAACTCCGCGCCAGCAAGATGAACTGGCGGTGACTGCCAACGCGATACTGCGGTCCGCCGACGACCACCAACACCCCTCGGGTCGCGTCCGACGCGCCGGTATGCAAAATGCCCAGCAGTTCCGCGTCTTCACAATGAAAAACTAGCCCAGTTTCCACGGGAATGGGGTTCACAGCGCGTGATCCAGCAAGGCGGTTAACGTGGCTTCCAGAAGAATCGGCGCCTCGGCGATTTCCTGGGTTGCCCAGAAGGCGTCGCCGATCACTGTTTGGGTGCGAACCGTGACTCCCGAGGCGCGCCATGTTTCTACAATACGCTGGCTGGCCGGGGACAGCGCCGCATCTACTGTTCCCGCCACCTCGAATCAGTCTACATGAACATGGGTGGGCGGCATGCTGGGGCGAACCTGTTCGAGGGCCGAGGCCAGCTCCGGATGCAACTCGTAACCAGCGACTTCCAGGGAATGTCCCGCCGCCAGCTTTTCTTGCAACTGGCCCATGCTGTCGTTGCTACCCTTGAAGCGGTCGGCGGCCAGCCGCAGACGCAGGAACTGGTGGAGGAAGCGTTGACCGGACAGTACTGGCTGCCAAAGCAGCAGACGCGCCGCCGCAACCGTTGCGACTTGGTCCATGGCCAGCAGTCCACCAAAACGCAGACCCCAGAGCGTCAGCCGTTCGTAACCGCGTTGGCGCAGCCAGTCCGCGCAGCGCAGGAGGTCATCCTGCCAGATCGCCCAGCGCGCATCGACAAAATCGCCGGCGCTATCACCCGTACCGTACAGATCGGGGATGAGCACCCCCCACCCGGCGGTGGCCATGCGCCGTGCCTGCAGGGCCGCCATACGCCGGGACTTGTTCATTTCTTCGGCAAATGGGGAAACGTATAATATTGCATTCTTTTCCGCCCCTTTGTTGGCGGGTGGATGGTGAACCGCGAATAGCGCTCCCTGGCTTCCCGCCAAAAAAAATGGCTCGATCACGGACAATCAGCTTCCCGCCATGACTTTATCCCGGATAAACGCATGAACCGTTCCTACTGTTTCGAAGGTTTCGGCGCTGATTTCGTCATCCGCGACCATAATGTCGAAGCGTTCCTCGACCGCATTGATCAAGGTCACCACCGCCATGGAGTCGAATTCCGGGATGCTGCCCAGCAAAGGGGTGTCCGGGGTTAATTTTTGCGTCCGTTCGCCCAACTGCAATATTTCGCCAATTAATCGCCGCACCTCATCGAACTCGACCATCGAGATCCTCTCCTAGGATAAATACTAAGGAATCAACCGACCCTGGAAACCAGGCAAGAACAATCCAAGGTTGGAAAGCAAGATAGCGTTGACAGGGGCAATAATCCAGCTTGTTAATGATTTTAATCAAACTCGTAGGTAAATTCGCCGTCCTGTACCTGCACTTGAACCCGCGCTACCGGTTGACCGCCCATAATCCGCTTGAGAAATTCCTCACTGATCGCCGGTAGCACGGTGTTGGTCAGAATAGCGTCCACCATGCGTCCACCGCTTTCCAATTCGGTGCAACGGCTGACAATGAGCTTGATCACCTCGTCGTCGTAAACAAAGGGAACCTTGTGGTTTTCCAGAATGCGCTTCTCAATTCGGCCCAGTTGCAGGCGGACGATATCGCCGATCATGGCGTCATTGAGCGGATAGTAGGGAATCGTCACCAACCGGCCTAGCAGCGCGGGCGGAAACACTTTCAGCAATGGCTCGCGCAGGGCTTTACTGAGTCCCTCAGCATCTGGCAACAACTCTGGATCTTTGCACATATTGGCAATCAGATCAGTACCGACGTTGGTAGTCAGCAAAATCAGGGTATTTTTGAAGTCGATGAACCGCCCTTCGCCATCCTCCATCCAGCCCTTATCGAAGACCTGGAAAAAGATTTCATGCACGTCATGATGCGCCTTTTCCACCTCGTCCAGTAGCACCACGCTGTAGGGTCGCCGCCGCACCGCCTCGGTCAACACGCCGCCTTCACCGTAACCGACATAGCCGGGAGGTGCGCCCTTCAGGGTGGAAACCGTGTGCGCTTCCTGGAACTCGCTCATGTTAATGGTGATGACGTTCTGCTCGCCGCCATACAGAGACTCGGCCAGGGCCAGGGCCGTTTCGGTCTTGCCCACCCCGGACGGGCCGGCCAGCATGAACACGCCAATCGGCTTGCTGGGGTTGTCCAATGCGGCGCGCGAGGTCTGAATCCGCCGGGCAATCATGTCCAGGGCGTGACGCTGGCCGATGATGCGGCGGTTGATGATGTCGGCCAGCTTGAGCACGGTTTCGATTTCGTTCTTGACCATGCGCCCGACCGGAATGCCGGTCCAGTCGGCGACCACCGACGCCACCGCCTGAGCGTCCACGCTGGGTAGGATCAGCGGCGTTTCGCCCTGCAATTCGTGCAATCGGCCTTGGAGATCCTTCAGCTCCGCCAACCAAGTCTGCCGTTCCGGGTCGGGTTCGGCCACGGCGGCGGCATCGACCGCGCCACCATCACCGCGCAGCTTGGCGCGCAGTTCCAGGATCTGATCGACCACGCCTTTTTCTTCCTGCCAACGGGCCTCCAGTTCTCCCAGTCGTAGCTGCTCGGCCTGTAACTTCTCGGTGGCGTCGGCCTGACGCTGAGCGGTATCGATGCCGACCGCCGTTTCGCGACCGATGATCTCCAGTTCGGTGTTCAGCCCTTCGATGCGGCGACGGCAATCCTCGACCTCGGCCGGCACCGCGTGCAGACTGATCGCCACCCGGGCGCTGGCGGTATCCAGCAAGCTGACTGCCTTGTCCGGCAACTGCCGGGCCGGGATGTAGCGATGCGACAGCTTGACCGCCGCCTCCAGCGCTTCGTCGAGAATCAGCACCCGGTGATGTTGCTCCATGGTCGA
>JAGRHM010000215.1 GCA_020445005.1 Candidatus Competibacteraceae bacterium
CGTGATAGGGCGAATCCGGGCCATTTTCCAGCACATCGACTAACACCTGATTCTGGCTGTCGAACGCCATATGATTGGGCACGATATCCTGCACCCAGCCAATCCCCTGCTGTTTCAGGAGCTGGCTCAGCGCCTCGAAGCGCTCCATGCCACCCAGTTCGGGATTGATCGCATGGCAGTCCACGACATCATAGCCGTGGTGACTGCCTTGGCGCGGCGTCAGGATGGGTGAAGCGTAGATATCGGAGACCCCCAACTCAGCCAGATAAGGCGCGATGGCGGCGGCGGCGTCAAAGCCGAACTCCGGAGTGAATTGCAAGCGATAGGTTGCGACGGGAATGCGCATCATGGAATCGGGTCCTCGTCGGTAAAGCATTCAGGAGAGAACGTCGCTGGTATACACCGCGACGCTATAAGAAGGGAGGCTGATCGCTGCTGGAATAGCGCCATCAGCCAGTTTCGGCGGCAGCGTGGAGCCTTCGCCGCCCCAGGTGGGATCAGCCGCGTCGAGGCGCAGACTCCATGCACCAGCCCCAGGTTTGACCGTCACCGTGGCCGGTTCAGCAGCAAAATTCATCCAGGCAACGACCCGGTTGGCATCGCACCAGCGCTGCAATTCCAGCACACCCGGTCTGGTCACTGTCGCGCTCAAGCTGGCGTTATCGAGGCGGGCCAGCGCCGGCAGTTCCCGCCGCAGCCGTAACAGTTCGCGGTAAAAAGCGCGCAATTGGCCATGCCTGCCGGTGTTGCCGAGTTCCCATTGCAGTTTGGAGCCGTTGAACGCCGCTTCCGATTGCGGGTCCGGCGCTTCGCCTTTAGCATGAAAGGCTGCGAACTCTTTTTTCCGGCCTTCGCGCACGCCTTCGATCAAGGCCGGGTCGCCGTGGCTGATGAAATACTGGAATGGACGGGGTTCGCCGTACTCTTCGCCCATGAACAACAGCGGCAGATAGGGTGACAGCAGGACCGCCGTTGCCGCCAGTTTCAGCGCAGGAAAGGGTAGTAACCCGGAAAAGCGGTCGCCCAGCGCGCGATTGCCCACCTGGTCATGGTTCTGGCTGCATACGACAAAGCGCCAGGCCGGGCAGCCACCGGGATCGTCGCCGTGGAAACGCTGGCGGTGCGGGGAGTAGTCCCAGGCATACACGAACGGCTGGCGGTAGGCTTGCGCCAACTGTTCCAACACGCCGAAATCCTCGTAGTAGCCGTGGCGTTCGCCGGTCAACACCGTATGCAGGGCGTGATGGAAATCGTCGCTCCACTGCGCGTCCAGGCCGTAACCGCCGGCTTCCGGGGAACGGATCAACCGGGGATCGTTGAGGTCGCTTTCGGCGATCAGGTAAAAAGGCCGACCCAGGCGTTGTGCGCAACCGGTGGCGGCGGTGGCCAACTCCGCCAGGATATGCCAGGCCCCGAAGTCGTAGATGGCGTGAACGGCGTCCAGACGCAGCGCATCGCAATGGCAGGTCTCGAACCAGTAGCGGGCATTGTTAACCACGTATTCACGGACGCCAGGACTGTGTGGGCCGTCATAGTTGACCGCGTCGCCCCAGGGGGTGCGGTAGTGATTGGTGAAATAAGTTCCCAGTCCCCACAGATAATTGCCCTCGGGGCCGAGATGGTTGTAAACCACGTCCATGATCACCGCCAGGCCCTCGCGGTGGCAGGCGTCGACCAGCCGCTTCAGCCCCTCCACGCCGCCATAGGAGTCTTGCGCCGCGTAGGGGTACACGCCGTCGTAACCCCAATTGCGGTCGCCGGGGAACTGGGCGACCGGCAGCAGTTCAATGGCGTTTACCCCCAGTTCCCGCAATTCCGGCAGGCGCGGGATGATGGCGTCAAACGCGCCTTCCGGCGTAAACGTTCCGACATGCAACTCGTACATGACCCACTGCGGCAAGGGCGGCGGTTGCCAGTTGCTATCTGTCCAGGGGAAGGCATGATCGACCACGCGCGAGGGACCATGCACCCCTTGTGGCTGGTTGTGCGAAGCGGGATCGGGCCGGTCGGTTTCGCCGTCCCACCGGTAGAAGTAGAGCGCGCCCGGTTCGAGCCCGGTCACAGTGGCATGCCAGTAACCGCGCTCGTCGCGGGTCATGGGGATCAGCCGGTCCTCGGGCGCGACTAGATGAACAGCCGCCTGTTTCAGCAAAGGCGCCCACAGGGTAAAGGCGCATTGATGGTCGCCGACATAATAGGCGCCCAGTTTGATGTGGTTCATGGGAATCATGCCTCCGTGGCTGTGGTAGGTTGGGTGACCGTTTTTTGGATAACCCAACATGATCAAAGCGTTGAATTATGGCCTGTGGCCTAGTGCGAGTCAGGTAGGGTACGCATTGCGTACCTTACTGCTGCTACATACAAGCAGTTTACGCGGAAGCAGTTACACCGGACGGGCGTTGCAAAACCACCAGCGCCCGACCGACGACGGGCACAGTTGGCGCTCCAGCGCCATAACTGCGACCTCGCTGCAAAAAGCGAGGCAAGGCCGTATCCATGACCGTCCGCCATTCTCCCGGCGCCAGATTTTCCGGCAAAGTAAATTCAATCGGTTCGTGATGGGCGTTGAACAGCAGAATGAAACTGTCGTCGATAATGCGTTCGCCCCGTCGGTCAGGCGTGGCAATCTCCTCGCCGTTCAGAAAAATGCCAATCGCCATGGTTAATCCGTCGTGCCATTGCTCCTCGGTCATCTCGCCGCCATCCGGGTTGAACCAAACGATATCGTGGACGCCGGAACCATGAATTGATCGACCTTGAAACCATTTGCGCCGACGCAGCACCGGATGGTCATAACGGAACGCCATCAACTCGCGGACAAATTCCAGTAACGCCGCGTTTTCCTCGGGCAGATCCCAATTCAACCAGGACAGTTCGTTATCCTGACAGTAAGCGTTATTGTTGCCGTGCTGGGTGCGGCCCATTTCATCGCCGGCCAACAGCATGGGAACGCCCTGGGACAGAAATAGCGTCGCCAGGAAATTACGCTGCTGGCGCTGACGCAGGTTCAGAATCGCCGGATCGTCGGTCTCGCCTTCAGCGCCACAATTCCAGGAACGGTTGTGGCTTTCTCCGTCGCGGCTGCCTTCATTGTTGGCTTCATTGTGCTTTCCGTTGTAACTGACCAGATCATGCAGGGTGAAGCCGTCATGGGCGATGATGAAGTTGATGCTGGCGCTGGGGTTGCGGCCATTGGACTGGTACAGATCGGAACTGCCGGTGAATCGGAAGGCGAATTCGGCCAGCCGGCTCGGTTCACCGCGCCAGAAGTCGCGCACCGTATCCCGATAGCGACCATTCCATTCCGACCACAGCAATGGGAAGCCCCCGACGTGATAGCCGCCTTCTCCCACATCCCACGGTTCGGCGATCAGTTTCACATCGGACAGCACCGGGTCCTGATGGATGATGTCGAAGAACGCAGCCAGCCGGTCAACGGCGTACAGTTCCCGCGCCAGCGCCGAGGCCAGGTCAAAGCGGAAACCGTCCACATGCATCTCCAGCACCCAGTAGCGCAAGCTGTCCATGATCAGCTTGAGTACTTGCGGGTGGCGGACATTCAGCGAATTGCCGCAACCGGTGAAATCCATGTAGTAGCGCGGGCTGTCTTCGACCAGCCGGTAATAGGCGGCGTTGTCCACCCCACGCAGGGTCAGGGTTGGCCCCATCTGGTTGCCTTCGCCGGTGTGGTTGTAAACCACGTCCAGAATTACCTCGATGCCGGCCCGATGCAACGCTTTGACCATCTCCTTGAATTCGCGCACCTGCTGGCCCTGATTGCCGCTGGCGCTGTAGCCGGAGTAGGGCGCAAAGAAATTCAGCGAGTCGTAGCCCCAGTAATTGCGCAGTCCCGTATCCGCCAGATGTCCCGGATGAGCCAGATAGTGATGCACCGGCATTAACTCGACCGCCGTTACATCAATCGAGCGCAGATGAGCGATGGCGGCAGGATGCGCCAAGCCGGCATAGGTGCCGCGCAACGCCTCGGGAATTTCCGGATGCAAGCGGGTGAATCCCCGGACATGCATTTCGTAAATCACCGTCTCGTGCCAGGGCGTGCGCAGCAAAGCGTCGCCTTCCCAATCGAAATGAGGATCAATAACTACGCCTTTGGGCATTAGTGGTGCGCTGTTTTTTTTGGAAAATGCAAGATCATCTTCGGGTTGATTCCACGGATAGCCGAAAATCGCCTCGCCCGGCTGGACGTCGCCGTCAAGCGCCTTGGCGTAGGGGTCAATCAACAATTTGTTGGGGTTGAAGCGGTGGCCTTCATGCGGGGCAAAGGGGCCATGCACGCGAAAGCCATAACGCTGTCCTGGCCCGATTCCCGGCGCGTAGCCGTGCCAGGTGAATTTGTTGACCTCTTTCAGTTCCAGCCGGGTTTCCTTGTTTTTTTTATCGAACAGGCATAGATCAACCCGTGTGGCGTTTTCCGAAAAAATAGCGAAGTTAGTACCTTTTCCATCCCAAAAGGCGCCCAATGGATAGGGTTTGCCAGGCCAGATCGGTTGCGACATGAACATTCCTGATGAAGCAGCTTTGTAGCCAGATTTTGAAATTATAGCAGCTTATCCAGAACCGTTTTCGGGACGCGGACGTTTGGTCATGCATTTCGCCACGCCGGAACTGCTCGAACAGGCCCGGCAGGATGCGCCGCTGGCGTTGTTCCGCCCATTGGCGCAGGATCCACTCAACGCCGCCATGCGGCGGCCCCACCACAAAAACGGTCAGCCGGTTCGGTTGCAGGTTGATCAAATCGTCTTGTAAAGCGTCATTCAGAGTCGCCGCCGCGTCGCGCCAGTCCGGGTCGGGAACGATCTGCATGAGCTGTTCGTCGGACAACACCTCTAACCCGTTGACTCGGTTAATTGTTTCCGAATCATCATCGTCGTGATGGGGCGTCTACCCAAGGTAGCCCACCAATTTTCAGTAACAACATTCACCGACACGGTTGGGGGACGATAATCGGCAAGGTTGACCCATTGCCACAGTAGCGGTGCTCCCGGATCAGCATCAGACTTGGGTGTCATATTAAATCCTCGGGATTATCGTTTTTGCCAACCTGTTTAATACAAGCTGACAAGTCCGGAAAAGTCATCATAATTATTATGGCTTGTTCCATTTTATTGTTCGAGGGCTCTTGTGGAGCCAGTCGATTCAAGGGTAGCTCGTAGTAGCTTCAACCTGTTGATCTTGAAAGAGACATCGCCAGTTTGGCGTGTTGATTTTGGTCTAGAAGCCCACATTCCATAGAAACCCTCCAGGAACCTATAGGCATTTATGGGTCTCCAGCTTAAGATACCCAAACACTTATTGGAAAGACTATGACACAACAACTCAGTTGGGAAGTCTTGCAATCCATCGTGCAGTCGCAATCCATCGAGCAGTTGTCTATGCAGCAACTGGATGAATTATTTCACGCGGAAAAGGACATGATGGCTTTCCTGCCGGATTCTGTTTGCCAAATTGATCCGCGCAACGGCGAATTGATCGTTTACAACTCCACCCGAGCGCGGCGACCGCACGACTCAGGAATCCCTGACGCCCGCTTGGCGATTGATGAAAAACCCTGTGTGATTTGCCAGGGAAAAACCACCGGCGTCGTGGATGTAGCGCAACTGAGTCAGGGCGCAACCTTTATCAATAAAAATCTGTTCCCAATCATTTACCCTTTGCAGAATATTCTGGAAGAGTACCGCCAACAGCCGCTTTATCCCGATCCCATGCATACTGGACGGGTCTCCTACGGCTTCCACTTCCTGCAATGGACCTCCACCCAGCATGATCAGGACTGGCATACGCTGTCACTGGACGATGGCGTCATCGTTCTACAGCGCCTGGCCGCTTTGGAAGGGAAGTTGCTCTATGAATCTGGGGCGTTGATGCCGCCCTCCGAAATGCCGCCGCCGCGTAAGTCCACCCACGGTTTCGTCTCGATCATCAAAAACCACGGACGTCTGGCTGGCGGCTCCCTAGCGCACGGTCATCAGCAAATCGGTTGCAGCAACATCATGCCCAGCCGTTTTTACAACAACTGGTGCTTCGCCCAACGGCATGACGGTGAAAACTTCAGTCATTACCTGTTGCGGGAAAATCCGGTGGAATTGCAGGTGCGAGATTATGGCGAGGCTGTCCTGCTCGTGCCCTATTTCATGCGGCGACCCTACGACATGCTGCTGGTCGTAAAAAATACCGAGCGACAGTATGTGCATGAATTGACCGACGCCGAGATTCGCGCTGTGACCCAGGGGATTCAGGACGCCATTCGAGCGCTGATACGAATCATGCCTCTGCTGGGACGCGAACCGGCTTTTAATATGACTATCAATAATGGACCCGGCGCAGGCTTGTATCTGGAGTTTCTGGCGCATACCCAGGAAATTGGCGGCTTTGAGCAATTGGGGTTGTGGGTATGCCAGGAAAGCACGACGAACGCAGCGGCTTACCTGCGGGAAAATTTAGTTGTACGTTAAATGGCAACCACTCTGTCCTTATTGATTCCAGGTCTGTTAGGGACCTGGCCTGATGAATTTGCAGCGCCCCGCCCGACCGCGCCGGCGCTGGAATGGTTGTTGACGCGGGCAGACCGGCACAAGACACAATCGGTTATGGATGCCCTGCTGTTCGAGTTATTCGGTGCGCCCATTCCTGCTGAAGCCGACTTGCCGATCGCGGCGATCACGCAACTGGCGGATGGCTATAACCCTGGTAGCGACTGGTGGCTGCGGGCCGATCCTGTGCATCTGCGCCCCGATTTGCGTGGAGTGTTTCTGGCGGATGCTCGAACCCTGGTCATTGAACCGGTCGAGGCGGCGGCGCTGGCGGCGGCGTTCGACCAGACCTTCGCCAGTGATGGACTGCAACTTCGCGTTCCTTGCCCCGAGCGCTGGTATCTGCGCTTGCCCGCTGATCCGGGTATCCGCACCTACGCACTGTCTAGCGCCATTGGCCGCGATATTAACCCGCTGTTACCTCATGGACCGAACGCTCGGCGCTGGCATGCCTTGCTAACCGAGGTACAAATGCTATTTCATAATCATCCGGTTAATCAGGCCCGCGAACAGCGCAATCAACCCATGATCAACAGCGTCTGGTTCT
>JAGRHM010000216.1 GCA_020445005.1 Candidatus Competibacteraceae bacterium
TGGAAGACCCGGAGATTTTTGACAGCCTGCCGCGCTACGCCGATTGGCCAACTTTCCCGCAGATTTATATTGACAGCGAATTGGTCGGCGGTTGCGATATCACTTTGGAGCTTTATCAAAGCGGCGAGTTGCAGAGGTTGATGGAAGATGCGGTAGGCAAGGCGGAAGCGCCATCTACCTGAGTCATGTGCAGTCATGACCAGCCCGGCGGCGCCGGGCTGTATGATTGCATAATGCGAAAATTTTTCGTGACTCCCTGGAAAAATGCCTTGTGAGTGCTACAATAATCACACTCAGGCCATAGCAATGGCCGTAGAATGCGCAGCCATTGCTTTGGCCGGGTAAGCCACCGGAAAGGAGCGATCCCTCCTCTCATCATCATCATCATCATCATTATTATTATTAGATAGGCTGGTCCCCACGCCACGGTCGAGCGAGGTGAAATATTATGTCCAGTGTTTTGCAGCAAATCGCCGAGCAATTCGAGTGCATCGATCCTGACAAGGCGAATGAGTTGCGTCGGATCGAACAGGTTTACACTCATTTTGGTTTTGATGACAATAATATCGCACAAGGCAGCGATCAGGAAGGCGCTACCCGTCGTATGCTCCACTATCTGCCGCGGATGGCGCGTATGAAAGATTTTCGACTCTACCGGATTGGCGTCGGCGAGCAGAAAAATGGTGGTTATGCGCACCAGGCGGTCGCTTTACTTGACGCCCACCACTTGCCGACGCCGGGCAACACCCTGGCCGTGCTAGACCCGATTGGAACGGAGGCCTCCACTCCAGCCGCAAGCGATGAAACCTCCCATCAATACTTTTTTGAAGTCTGGCAGACCTTGCAGCACCATTATGGCCATGGCTGCGCGTTGATTCCCGATTATCAGACATCAAAGCAGTCTAAACCTTAACCGCTGCTGCGCTTTACTCCAGCTTGTCACGTCTAAACCCCTCTCCCCCAAACCCCTCTCCCGCAAGCAGGAGAGGGAAGTGAATGTCATGGCGACTTTTTTTGAGCACTGCTGCTAACACGCTTGACTGAAAAGACGACTCCTACTCTCCAGAAACTGTTAAGCGATGCTACCCAACAACTGGCTGGAGTCAGCGCATCCCCGCGCCTGGACGCCGAAGTATTGCTGGCGGCGGCGCTCGACCGGCCTCGCAGCTATCTCCATGCTTGGCCAGAACAAGCGCTGGAGCCTCAGCAAGCGGCACGCTTCGCGGCTTGGCTGAAGCGACGGCAGGCCGACGAACCGGTCGCCTATCTTCTTGGTCGCCGGGAATTCTGGTCGCTGGAACTGGAAGTGACCTCGGACACCCTGATTCCGCGTCCTGAAACCGAGTTGCTGGTGGAACTGGCGCTGGAGCAGTTGCCGACGCATGGCGCGATCCAGGTGGCGGATCTCGGTGCTGGAAGCGGTGCGATTGCTTTAGCGCTGGCGGTGGAGCGACCGCAAGCGCATGTGGTCGCTACGGATAGCAGTCTTGCGGCCCTGGCCGTTGCCCGGCGCAATGCGCAACGCCTGCACATCGCCAACGTCGAGTTTCGTCAGGGCGACTGGTGTACGGCGCTCGCCGGCGAACGCTTTGACCTCATCGCCGCTAATCCTCCCTATATTGCCGCTACCGATCCTGGTTGGCGGGGAGGCGCGTTGCGCTTTGAGCCGGTGGCGGCGCTGGTGGCGGGCAGGGACGGGCTGGACGCCCTGCGCGTGATTATCGCCCAAGCGCCCCACTGCCTGAAGCCCGGTGGCTGGCTGCTGGTGGAACACGGCTACGATCAAGGTGAAACAGTACCCCTGCTACTATCGGAACGCGGTTTCAGCAAGGTGAGCGATCATCGGGACACGGCGGGATTGCCCCGAACAGCGTGTGCGCGCTGGATGGGTTGAACAGGCGTGAATAAACAGCTACTTTTGTTATAACGATATGCCTTGAACGGGTTCAGCAGTCGTCGAAGGGGGCGTCATGCGCACCGATACTGGAGAGCTGTACAAGAGCCGCATCATTCAATTTTGTCGCTTTCATCCTGAGCCGGAACAGGCGTACTCGGCGGCAAGGTGGTTGAGGGAAATAGCCGGTATTGAATCCGTCTGGCAAGCTTCGCCTCTGGCGGTGGAAGTCGTTTATGACCTGCGCCAGGTCACTCTGGAATGCATTGAGTGCGCTCTGACGGAACTCGGTTATCATCTCGATAACAGCCTGCTGTGCAAGCTGAAGCGCGCCCTGTTTTACTACACAGAGGACACCCAGCGTGAAAACCTGGCGATCACTCAGGAATGTCAGATTACACAACAGGAAGTATTCATTAACCGCTATCAGCATCTTACTCACGGCTGCCGCGATCCACAGCCGGAATATTGGCGAGAGTATCAATAGCGCGCGTCGCAACCGGCGACGCCATGATCGAGCGCAAGGCCGGCAGCGTCGAACAAGTGCAAATGGGCCGGGCTTAGAAGTAGACGCAGCATTTCACCTTTATGGAAGGCGCGCATGCCCGACAGACGCATGACGGCGACCGGCGCGGGCGGCGCCAAACTGTCGATATGCAGGTATAACAAGGTTTCATGGCCCAGGTATTCAGCATCCTGCACGGTGGTCCGCAGCCCTTCATCCATCTCGGTAGCTAGATGCAGATGCTCAGGGCGGATACCGATGCTGAGCGGCGTTTCCAGCCATTGCCGCCAGAGCGCCACGGTCGCAGCGGATACCGCCAGCGGCAGGCTTTGTTTGCCGATGCGCAGGCGCAACCGCTCCTCGCTGGTCCCGGTTAGCTGCGCCGGAAGCAGGTTCATTGGCGGATTGCCGATGAACCCGGCCACGAAAGTATTGGCGGGTCGTTCGTACAGTTCCTGTGGGGATGCGCTTTGTTGCAGGCGGCCATGATCCAGCACAACGACGCGCTGCCCCAGGGTCATGGCCTCCGCTTGATCGTGGGTAACGTAGAGCGTGGTGGCGCTGGTTCGCGCCAACAGGTCGCTGATCTCGGCGCGGATCTGCACCCGCAGACGGGCGTCCAGGTTGGACAACGGTTCATCCATCAGGAAGACGGCGGGTTGCCGCACCAGCGCCCGTCCCATCGCGACCCGTTGTCGCTGCCCGCCAGACAGTTGCCGGGGCAGGCGGTCGAGCAAACCATTGAGACTAAGCAGATCTGTGACCCAGTGAACCTGCCGTTCAATTTCGACGCGGGGCAGGTTGCGCATTTTCAAGGGGAATTCCAGATTCCGTCGCACGCTCATGTGCGGATAGAGCGCATAGTCCTGGAAAACCATGGCAACATTACGCTGTTGTGGTGACTGATAGTTGACAACCTCGCCGCCGATGGACAACTGGCCATGCGTTGGCGTTTCCAAACCGGCCAACAAGCGCAGCAAAGTGGATTTACCGCAGCCGGAGGGACCGACCAGCGCCACCCGTTCGCCGTCGGCGATAGCGAGGCTGAAGTCCATAATAGCCTGCGTCCCGCCTGGATAGGTTTTGTCGATATTCGTAAATGCAATATTGGCCATATTTCGACCTACTGACCAATGACTATCAGGATACTTGATGAGTGAGCAAACTGCGCAGGGTGGAAGCAGCGCGAGCCAGTCCTTGGGTGATGAACACACCGCCCGCAATGAATCGACCACCGAGCACTGGGGTGAGGGACTATTGCAGCGACCCGCCTACCGGCGTTCATCTTTTAAGACCTGGCTGTACATGGTGGGATTGCTGCTCATGTTGTTTAGCGCCACTCTGCTGCCGCCCATGGGGGTCGCCTGGTGGTATGACGGCGCTGGAGTGGTTTTGCCGTTTGCGGAAGCCTTGGGAGCTACCCTGGGATTGGGGTTACTCTGCTGGTTGCCGGTATGCCGGTTCAAAATCGATTTACGCAATCGCGATGGTTTCATTCTAGTGGTCGTGTTTTGGGTGCTGTCATCATTGCTAGGCGCGTTGCCGTTCATTTTATCCGACCAGCCGGAAATCCGCTTTGTCGATGCGGTATTCGAAACGGTTTCCGGTTTAACCACGACCGGCGCGTCGGTTCTTTCTGGATTGGATACCATGCCCCGAGCCATCCTGTACTATCGAGCGCAACTGCATTTCCTGGGTGGAATTGGCATCGTGGTGTTGGCGGTTGCCTTATTGCCCATGTTAGGCATCGGTGGGATGCAGCTTTATCGGGCATCTACGCCGGGACCGATGAAAGATGAAAAACTGACGCCGCGCATCACCGAAACCGCCAAAAACCTGTGGTACATCTATGTCGGACTAAATTTTTTATGTTTCCTGGCCTATTGGTTGGCGGGGATGAGTCCCTTCGACGCGGTTTGTTACAGCTTTACCACCGTGGCGCTAGGCGGTTTCGCACCCCATGACGCCAGCATTGGCCATTTCCAGAATCCCATAATGGAATGGGTCACTATTGCTTTCATGCTGGTAGCGATGGTCAATTTTGCCTTGTACTTTCTGGCCTGGCGTTTGCGAAGTTTAAGCGCCGTGTACCACGATCCTGAATTCCGATTTTGCATGAAAGTAGTTGCAGGTATTCTTGCGCTCACCTGTCTGCATTTATATCTGGATGGAGAAGGATGGTCGACCTCCATTCATCTGGGCGCATTTCAGGGTATTTCGATTATTAGCGGTACGGGCCTGGTCACCGCCGGCTACCCCGCCCAAGAGTACTGGCCAGCATTTGTCCCTCTGTTATTGCTACTGGGCAGTTTCTTTGGCGGTTGCGTGGGCTCCACCTGCGGCGGTATCAAAGCCATCCGCTTTTTATTGCTCTACAAGCAGAGTGTGCGCGAAAGTCGTCTCCTGGTCCGACCGACGGCGCAGATCGCGGTTAAACTGGGCGACCATCCCATTCCTGACCGGATTATGCAAGCTGTTTGGGGATTTTATTATCTGTATATTTTATGTTACTGCGCCTTCTCATTGGCGCTGGCGGCAACCGGCGTTGATCTGGTGACAGCGTTCGGCACGACGGCAGCGTGCCTGAATAACATGGGCGTTGGCCTGGGTGAGACCGCGGGCGGTTTCAGTGTGTTGAACGACCGGGCAACCTGGCTGATGTCGCTGGCCATGTTGGTGGGTCGGTTAGAAGTGTTTCCGTTATTGTTGCTGTTTTTGCCGGATTTCTGGAAATAAGCTTTTAAATTTTAATGACGTATAATCGATAAATTCAAATCACCTCAAGATAATAGCAATGCAGGCAATAACCGACGGGCAAGGATGGGCGACAGTTCAGCGACGAGCGCCATTCAAAACTGCGTTATACATGGTGGGATTGTTAATGATCCTGTTCAGCGCCACCATGCTGCCGCCCATTGCGGTCGCCTGGTGGTATGACGGCTATGACGTAGTCACCCCTTTTGCGGAAACCTTCGGGGCGACCCTGGGATTCGGGCTACTTTGCTGGTTGCCGGTGTGTCGGCTCAAACCGGACTTGCGCAACCGGGATGGTTTTGTAGTGGTCGTTGCGTTTTGGGTGTTGCTCTCCTTGTTGGGCGCGATACCGTTTATGTTGGCTGAACATCCACACATGCGCTTGGTGGATGCCGTGTTTGAAACTGCTTCTGGTTTGACGACCACGGGCGCCACCATTCTTTCCGGCCTCGATGCGTTGCCCAAAGCTATTTTGTACTATCGGGCGCAACTGAATCTGCTTGGTGGCATGGGGGTAGTGGTATTAGCAGTCGCCTTGCTACCCATGCTGGGGGTGGGCGGGATGCAACTCTACAAAGCGGAGACGCCGGGGCCAATGAAGGATGAGAAACTGACGCCGCGCATCACCGAGACCGCCAAGAACCTCTGGGTGATCTACTTCGGTTTGAATGTGGCCTGTGCGCTATCGTTTTGGGCGGCCGGCATGAGCTTATTTGATGCGGTTTGCCACAGCTTTTCCACGTTGGCCCTCGGCGGATTTTCCACCCACGATGACAGTATCGGCTATTTCCACAGTCTGAATATTGAGCTGATTTCCGGAATTTTCACCTTGATCGCTGCAGTTAATTTTACGCTGTACTTTATGGCCTTACGCGCTGGTAGCCTGCGGGTCGTGTTTCGGGATGCGGAATTTCGGTTTTTCCTGGCCGTGATCGGCGGAATTGTCGCGGTTACTTGTGCGTACCTCTATTTCAGCGGCGCATTTCCGCTGTGGGAGTCGCTCCATCATGGTTTTTTCCAGAGTCTTTCCATTGTGACCAGCAATGGTCATACAACGGCTGGCTATTCGGATTGGCCGTTTTTCGTGGCCTTGTTATTGCTGCTGGGCAGCTTTTTCGGTGGTTGCGTCGGATCGACGTGCGGCGGCATTAAGGCGATCCGTTTTCTCTTGTTGTACAAGCAAAGTGTGCGCGAGATCCGGTTGCTGATTCGCCCCACCGCGCAAATCGCCGTCAAATTGGGTAATCGCCCAATTCCTGATCGGGTCATGCAGGCAGTGTGGGGATTTTACTATCTCTATATCTTCTGCTACTGCGC
>JAGRHM010000217.1 GCA_020445005.1 Candidatus Competibacteraceae bacterium
AGGGCGTCGATTTGCGCCGGCGGGATGCTGGTAACGTGACTCAACGGAGCGTCTTCCAGCCCCGGAACGCCCCGGCCCTTGTGGGTATCGGCAACGATACAGCGCGGCTGGCCGGGCGTCGCGGCGGCCAGCACCGTCAACAGCGCTCCCAGGTCATGGCCGTCGACCTGGGTGACAGCCCAGCCGAAAGCCTCCAGTTTGGCGGTCAGGGAACGGTGACTGATAATGGTGTCGGTGGGGCCAAGCATGCTGATATGGTTGTTATCGACGATGACCGTGAGGTTGTCCAGCCGATAGTGGGCCGCCAGCATAAAGGCTTCCCAGTTAGCGCCTTCGTGCAATTCGCCGTCGCCGACCAAAACCACCACGCGCCGATCCGGATCGTTGCGCCGCAACGCGAGGGCCATACCGCAACCGACGCCGACGCCGTGGCCAAGTGAGCCGTTGATAGTCTCGAAGCCGGGAATAGCCGGTTCGGGGATCGCGCTCAACAAGGCATCCGGCTGACCGATCTGCGTGAGCGCTTCCGTGGGGAAAAAGCCGAGATCAGCCAGGATGGGATACAGGCTGATGGCGCCGTGGCCTTTGCTGGCGATGAAACGGTCGCGGTCGGGACAGCGCGGCAACGTCGGGTCATAGCGCAGGAGACCGCCGTAGTACAGTGCGACCAGAATTTCGATACAGGACAGCGCGGAAGCGACCCGGGTTTCCGGGGAACGCCGGTGGATGCGCAGGGTTTCGCGCCAGACCCAGTCCGCTTTTCGGCGCAGCGCTGGCAAGTCGAGCGAGCGCGACGTTACAGAGTTCATAGCGCGGTCTCCAGTAGTTGACGCCGCAACGGGATAGCGCTCATCCGGCGAATGTGCGCAGTCGCTGCCGGGCCAAAGGTGCGATCCACCTTAGCCAGATAATGCGGCGCGGTAAAGTAGATGGTGAACGCCTGGTCGCGGAAGGCCAACACCTCAGCAGGCGTCAGTTGCGCGGTGGGTAACGGCAGAGTGTGCTCACTGTGTTGGGAAAAGTGATGCCAGCGGCGCGGCAAAGGTAAACCCTGTTCAACGGCTTGGCGGTACAGTGCGGAACCGGGATAGGCGGCGGCGGTGTAAAAGTTGGCGAACTCGCAGTTCAGCTCCAGCGCCAGGTCCAAGGTAGCCTGCATACTCGCGGCATCGTCATCAGGCAGGCCGAAGATATAGTTGCCCAGCACATGGATGCCGGCAGTCTGAATTTGTCGCACAACCGACACGATATCCACGTTCGCATAGTGTTTGTCGGCCCCGTCGCGAACATGGCGGCTGGCGCTTTCGATGCCCAGGCAGAGCCAGTTGAAACCGGCCGCCTTGAGCTGTTCCAGCCATGCCGGTTTGACAGTATCGACGCGCGCATAGGCCCAGAGGTTGACCGGGTGGTTGCGGGCGATAAGGCCGTCGCAAAGGTCCAGGACATGCCGGCGGTTGAGGACAAACATTTCGTCAATGATCTTGATATTGCAGACCCCGTACTCGTTGACCAGCCGGTCGATTTCTCGCAGTACGCTGGTCGCGCTCCACATCCGGTAGGAGGGTTTATGGAATGGCGCGTTGATGCAGCAAAAGCTGCATTGATACGGACAGCCCAAAGAAGTATGGATGGAAGCATAGGGCACGCGCCGGTCGAGGCCACCCAGACAATGCCAATTATGGGCGCGGTACCGGTCCATGGGCAACAGATCCCAGGCGATGCCAGGCATGGTTTGATCTAGATCCTGGATCAGCAGTTCATGGGCCGTGGGCGCGACAATGTGGCTATCCTGGCGTCGCCACAGACTGGGGATGGTGGAGAAATCACGGCCTCCAGCTTGCAGGGCAGTCAGGGTTTTCAACAGCGTGACTGGGCCTTCGCCGTCGCAGACGAAGTCAACGGCTTCCTCTTCCAGGGTGCGGCGCGGCAGGGCGGCCGGATGGGTGCCGGTCATGAAAATCGGGCGCGCGGGATCGAGGGCTTTGATAGCGGTTGCAATGGCGCCAGCGGCAGTCATGAGTTGAGTGGACGCCGAGGGTTGTTGACCGTATACAGCCAGGACGATCAGGGTCGGATTCCAGTGTTCCAGGGCTTGTTGCGCAGCATCCATCGGTTCCAGGGCGAGAGCAGCGGCGTCCAGGATGCCGACCGAGCAGCCCTGGCGGCGCAGATAGGTTGCGAACAAACCGGCGAATGCGGGTGGTTCAACAGCGCTGAATTCATCGCTCAGTCCCTGGTAGAGTTGCCGGTGGGAACCAGGGTGGATAAACAGGACGTCAGTAGCATGAGGCATGATCGGGCAGGGAGCAGTCAATGATTTCGAGATTGAGGAGTTTAATCTCTACGGGTCTAGTTCCTCGCAGCTTGCTGCATACCCTCTCGCTTTTGATACCCCGCAGCTTGCTGCGGGGTCGTTCATGGACTACGAACGAGTTAGATGAGCGCAGATAACGTCACTCGTTTCTGCAAGCAGTTCCCTGGTAGGGCAAAGTGTCTGGAATGACCTGCACGCCCGTGGTGTAGACCTGATCCGGATTGAGTTCCTCGGGACCGGCGACATCGAAGGTCGCTTCGATCATAAACGCGGTCCAACCGGCGGCAGGCGGACGCACCCGGGCAGCATATAACCCATTTCTGCGCGGCTGAAGGATTTGGCTCGTCCAACCCGCCCCGATCTCCTCAAGCCGAAAATCGCGCGCCTCGGGATTAGTGGCCTGCCACAGCCGAACTTCCTTGGGGGTCGCGGACGGACGGACCCACAGCACTCCGCGCGGGCTGAGCTTCCATTGCAGATTGGGACTGGTCTTGTTATCCAGAACATCATCTATCCACGATAGAGCCGCGCGAATCACATCATCGTTTTGCTTATGGTCGGTATTCGGTGCGTAACGCAGCCACTTCGGTTCCGGCAGATCCGCGTAGTGGAACCGCGAGGAGTCGGAGGTAAAGAACTGGTCTCCGGTGGAATTGAGAATGAGTTTGGGCATGGTGTAACGGTCGCGGTAGGCATACGGATCGATAACCTGCAACAGCGCCTGCCCCTCCGGGGTTTGCATCCGGCACGGCAAGTCGAAGGCGACGTAGTCGTCCAACGCCGGCGCATAGAAGCCATAGGCCTCCCAGTGATGAATGAACTGCTGGCCGAGATTCAGCATGTCGATGGAGGCGGGAACCATAGCGCGCACTCGATGATCTACAGCGCCAGTCAGCCAGGTGGTCCAGCCGCGCTTGGAGCCGCCCAGCACGATGAAGTCCTTGATTATTTTTCCTTTACTTTCGGAAAACTTCTGAATTGTATCCATGGCGCGCACGGCGGCCTTGGTCATGGCCAGATGCACCGCCCACTCTGGATCGCCGGTATCCAGCGCCTTATCCAGGCTATAGGCCAGGATCGCATCCTCCTTGCGTGCAACGCCGTCCTCATCGGTGAAAAACAGCGGCTGGTTGGGCACTTGTCGGACTACCGCGATTACGACTCCCCTGGCTACCGCCACCGCGCCGATCAAAGGATCAATTTCATCCATGGGCGTGTCGTTATTATCGCCGCCATCAATCAGCAAAACCGCCGTGTCCGTTTTATCCAGACCAACTCTTGGGATGACAATGGCTAACTCATGCGTCCAGATCGGCCAATCCACTTCGCTAGCGGAGCGCCATTGCTGCGAGGTCATGGTAAGAAAGTGGGCGGTGTAAAGCCCATCATCTTGCGAGGCGTATTCGGTATAGGCGTAGTTGGGGTCATCGCGAGCTACGTAGCGGTCTAGGGCGGTTTCCTCAGCCAGCGCTGTTAATGACAGCGACGTCAAAAGCAAGACCCAAAATCCTCTGATGAATTTAACAAAGCTAGTTTTTATTTCGGACATGGTGAAGAAACTCCATGTGCGTGATCAATGGAAGACGCCAACAACCGGTAGACACGCTATGGGGATGATCATCCCCCTCCCCATGCGGAAAATGGTTGAGGGGAGGGGGCGGAAGGATTATCGCGAGTTATGCCGCTTCACGCGTTTCGAATAGCGGATGATTGGCGCTGAAGTGATCCAACACTTCCCTCCAGTGCTTTGCTTCGCCTGGATGGCCATGCCGATAAGCATCTTCGATATCATCCAGGATGATTTGCCTGATCCGCGGAATGCCTTTGGCGTCGTGAACCAGGCAGCACCCCATTTCGGCAGCGACGATTTCCGGCATGTGCTCGTGTTGAGCAATGGCTTCAATTTCGTCTGCTTCCAGATCGCTAAGACCGACGCAATCTTCATAAGTCAACATGACGCACCTCCAGTACTTTATCCTTAACATCGGTTTATCCTTGTCCGAATCACCAAGACGCCGTCGATCTGATACGCGCGCGTCTTGCCGATCCCGTGGTGGAAAATTTGCCCTTCTTATTCATTTGGACTTCGGCTTCCACTCGATAAAGTGTAGTGCAAAAAAAACATAAATTCAATAAGTGTTTTCGCGAATCGCATTCCAAACTATCCCGGTTTTCAGGACGCATTTTGCTGAATCCCGGTAGCTTTTATCCTCACCATTCACTAGGCTATACCGCAGTCGGAATCCTTTCCTGCTATCATAATTCCCCTTCCCAAGTTCTGGAGACCTGTATGAAAAATTGGTTGATCACCGCTGCTGTTTGCCTGTCCGCCACTCTGTTGGTTTCGGCGCCAGTCCTAGCCAAGAAAAACCAAATGCAAAATATTGATTTTGGTGCTATCACCTGCGGCGAGTTTATGAAGGAAATTTCCGCAAGCTCTGCCGAAGACGTAGGCGTGGTTCTAATGTGGATTGATGGTTATTTGAGCGGCGTTTCCGGCGATACGGTGCTGAACTGGGAAAACCTGGAGAAATTTAGTGCCGATCTGGTGGAGTATTGTGGTAAAAAACCCGATGCCCAGGTTCTGGACGCCGCCGAGGAAGTCGGTATTAATGACGAGTGATTGGGCATGACTTCCAAGCTGCTTTCGAGCAAGCCTATTCCCGCGCGTGAACGCCTGATTTTCGCCCTCGATGTACCAAATACGTACATAGCCCGGGAACTGGTTGAGACTTTGGGCGACGCCGTGTGCTTCTACAAAATCGGGCTGGAACTGTTCATGGCCGGCGGTTATTTTGAACTGATCGAATGGTTGCGCGCCAAGAACAAGAAAGTCTTTGTTGATCTCAAGTTTTTTGACGTACCGGAAACGGTCCGATCGGCGGTGCGTCAGTTGGCCCCTTATGGCGCAACCTTCACGACCGTGCATGGCAATGACGCCATACTACGGGCCGCTGTAGATGCAACGCATGAAAGCGGCGGCGAACTGGGCATCCTGGCGGTCACGGCCCTGACCAGCCTGGATCAGGCCGATCTGGACGACCTCGGTTTCGCCTGCGACCCCAAAACCCTGGTGCTCTCGCGGGCGCGACGGGCATTGGCCATCGGTTGTCGCGGAGTCATTTCCTCCGGGCTTGAAGCCGCGGAACTCAGGGAGAATCTGGGAGAGAAACTCCTGATCATCACGCCGGGCATCCGGCCGGTGTTAAACCGTCCGGCGGATGATCAGAAACGCACGCTGGATGTAGAAGACGCCTTCCTGAATGGCGCCGACTACATTGTGGTGGGCCGGCCTATCCGCCAGGCCCCCGATCCCCGGGCGGCGGCGGCAGCGATTCAGGAGCGGATCAGCCGGTTGTTTTGAAAAAGCACCGGGCGCCGCCAGCACCGGGCGCCTGACGCTTAAATGGATTTGGCAAGTTCAATGTCGGCATAGGTATGTTCTCGATATTCGGAATCACCAACGATTTGGGTAATGCGGTCATAGCGCAAGGCGATCCAGAAGCGTAAGGCCGGCCAGTTGCGCAGGCCAACCACGACCCGGATTTCCCGATAGCCTGCTCTTTCCGCCCGCCGCTCCAGTTCTCCCGTAACTTCTCGACCAATGCCGCGCCGCTGCCAGCGGGGACGCATGAAGATGTGACCGATGTAGAGGGTCTCAGTGGTCGGATAACCCCGGTAAACGCTGAGCAAACCGAGCAATTCCTCGTCGCTCTTGTTGCGGATCAGAAAGCTCTTTTCGTGTGCTGAATGACCATTCGGCGGCAACTTGTCGTGGCGCAACACACTCAGCGCCAAGCGCTCTGGATCGCGTTCCGCGCCAAGCAGCGGAAACACCGCGCGGTTTTCGGCCAGGATGGTCGCCACCACCGGCAAATCGTGTTCGCGGGCTTCGACCAACCGACAACGGCTCATTTCCCAAATCGAGGCAAGCAGGTTCATATTCTCAACAGGACTCCGTGATGTAGCGGTCCGCCTCGCGCTGAGCGGGCGTAGACCTTGAGTTCGGCAAAGGTGGATTTTCAAAATCACGGGGTCGCCCCAACGTGCTTTACAAGCATCCGATTGTAGTATGGTAACTGCTAGGGGATGATTTGAGTCAATGGCGGATGAGTAATAAACATGATTTAGTAGGATTCTTTGATTCAGGCGTCGGGGGATTATCGGTGCTCAGACAGGTTCGCGCCGATCTGCCGCATGA
>JAGRHM010000218.1:0-1199 GCA_020445005.1 Candidatus Competibacteraceae bacterium
GCAAAAAATCTAGTGGTCGGTTTGATGATAGAATCTAATTAAACATGGGTTTATCCGCATCCTTACGGTCGCTATAATTAAATTTTAATTTCACAGCACAACCACCTCGCGCCACTATCAATATTCAGCGAGCGCGCGCCGCGAAGCCGCGTATATCCAAGCATGCGCCAGGCATCTGTCGATAACCCGCGTTTCCTGGCGATCCCTACCACACCCGGGAGTCAACTATTATCAATGAGCACCCTCATCGAGCAATTTCGCCAAAGTTCGCCGCTGTTCGGCGGTAATGCGGCGTTTATCGAAGAACTCTACGAGAGTTTCCTGACCGACCCGGAATCGGTCAGCGACAACTGGCGGCAGTATTTCCGCGACCTGCAAGCGCAAACCGCCGGCGCCCGAGATGTCGCCCACGGCCCGATTCGCGACTCGTTTGCGCAACTCGCGCTGCAACCGTCGGCGGGCGCGGGTCGCGTACAGGTCCTGAGTCCCGTCGCGGCCGAAAAACAGGCGGCGGTATTGCGCATTATCAACGCCTATCGCCACCGGGGGCATAAAGCGGCCGATCTTGATCCGCTGCGCTTGCGGGAACGGCCGCCAGTGCCCGATCTGGAGCCAGGCTACCACGGTCTGAGCGAAGCAGACATGGAAACCCTGTTCAATACCGGGTCGCTGGTGGCGCCTTCGCAGTGGGCCTTGCGCGAGATTCTCGATCTGATCCGCGATGTGTATGTCGGCACCATCGGTTCCGAATACATGCATATCAACGAAACCGAAGAGAAGCGCTGGATTCAGAAACGCCTCGAAGGGCAACGCGCCCAGCTTGATCTGAGCGCCGGGGAGCGGCGTGAGCTGTTGCGCTGGCTGGTTGCGTCCGAGGGACTCGAACGCTATCTGCATACCCGCTATGTGGGCCAGAAGCGTTTTTCGCTGGAAGGCGGCGACAGTCTGATTCCGATGATGGATGAGATTGTGCAGCAGGCTGGCGCTCAGGGTGTCCAGGAGATTATCATCGGCATGGCCCATCGCGGGCGGTTGAATGTGCTGGTCAACATCATCGGCAAAGCCCCCAGCGAACTGTTTGAAGAATTCGAAGGCAAACGCCGGGTGGCGGAAAGCAGCACCGGCGATGTGAAATATCACATGGGCTTCTCCTCCGATGTGGAAACCCCCGGCGGTCCGGTGCATCTGGCGCTGGCGTT
>JAGRHM010000218.1:1271-3030 GCA_020445005.1 Candidatus Competibacteraceae bacterium
GAACCGGGTGCGGCCTTCCCGCCCTTCAACCGGGTCATGCCGCTGCTGATCCATGGCGACGCCGCTTTTGCCGGGCAGGGCGTGGTGATGGAGACCCTGCAATTCTCCCAGGTGCGGGGCTATCGCACCGGCGGCACTATCCATATCGTGGTCAACAACCAGATCGGTTTCACAACCAGCAACCCGCTGGATACCCGTTCAGCCCTGTATTGCACCGATGTGGCAAAAATGGTGCAGGCGCCGATCTTTCATGTGAACGGCGATGATCCGGAAGCCGTGTTGTTCGTTACCCGGCTGGCGGTTGAATACCGCATGACCTTCAACAAGGATGTGGTGATCGACATGATTTGCTACCGTCGCCTCGGCCACAACGAGGCCGACGAACCGGCCGCCACTCAGCCGATGATGTACAAGAAAATCCGGGCGCGGAAGACCACCGCCAGCTTGTACGCCGAGAAACTGATCGCGGAGGGGGTGATCGCCGAAGCCGATTTTCAGGAGATGCAGGCGAAATATCGCGCTGACCTCGATGCGGGCCAACAAGTGTCGCGCCCCACGCTGCCGTTCGTTAAAACCCCCTATTTCATCGACTGGTCGGCTTATAAGCATGAGGACTGGAACGCTCCGGTGCATACTGCGGTATCGGCAGAGACCGTGCGTGAACTGTCTGACCAGTTGTTGAGAGTGCCGGAAGGTCTGGAGATGCACCCACGGGTCGCCAAGATCATGGACGACCGTCGCAAGATGGCGGCGGGCGCGTTGGCCCTGGACTGGGGGTTCGCCGAAAACCTGGCCTACGCGACCCTGCTCAAGGAGGGCTATCAGGTGCGCATCTCCGGTCAGGACTGCGGGCGCGGCACCTTCTTCCATCGGCATTCGGTGCTGCATAATCAGAAGGATGGCAGCAGCTATACCCCGCTGATGAATCTATACCCCGGCCAGCCGACCTTCTTCGTCATTGATTCCATTCTGTCTGAGGAAGCAGTGCTGGGTTTTGAGTATGGCTACAGCACGGCGGAGCCGAATGGCCTGGTCATCTGGGAAGGTCAGTTTGGCGACTTCGCTAACGGCGCGCAGGTCGTCATCGACCAGTTCATTTCTTCCGGCCAGACCAAGTGGGGCCGGTTATGCGGCGTGGTGATGTTGTTGCCGCACGGTTTCGAGGGGCAAGGTCCCGAGCATTCCTCGGCCCGGCTGGAGCGTTATCTACAACTGTGCGCCGAGAACAACATACAAGTCGTTGTGCCGTCAACGCCGGCTCAATGCTTCCACATGCTGCGCCGACAAATGCTGCGCCCATTCCGCAAGCCCTTGATTGTGATGAGTCCCAAGAGTTTGCTGCGGCACCGGATGGCGGTCAACGCCCTGGAAGATCTGACCGAGGGCAGTTTCCAGGAGGTGATCCCCGAGGCCGATCCGCATGATGCGGAAAAGATTACGCGAGTGGTGGCGTGCAGCGGCAAGGTCTATTACGACCTGCTGGAAGCGCGCCGCGAACGGAATCTGGAGCATGTCGCGATTATCCGGATTGAGCAGCTTTATCCCTTCCCGCAGGCGCTTTACGGCCGGATTCTCGACCAGTATCCGAACCTGAGCGAGATCGTCTGGTGTCAGGAGGAACCCAAAAACCAGGGTGCCTGGTATCAAAGCCTGCATCATCTGGAGCGTGGGCTGAAACCGCATCAGAAGGTGTCTTACGCTGGTCGAGAACCGTCTGCGGCGCCGGCCGTAGGCTATTACAGCGTCCATGTTGAGCAAC
>JAGRHM010000219.1 GCA_020445005.1 Candidatus Competibacteraceae bacterium
GGAAGGTGGAGCCGTTGCCGATGCCCGCCGCCAGGAACAGCACCAGGAACATCGCCACAAAGCCGATCACATTACCGCTGTCGTTGGCGCTGGGCAGGAACGCGACCGCCGCCAGCGTCGCCAGCGCCATGATCACGAACATGGCGAAGGTAATGATCGCGCCGCCCAGACGATCCGCCAGCCAGCCGCCGACCGGTCGCACAAAGGCGGCCAGCAGCGGGCCGATAAAGGCGAACTGGAAGGCGTCCACGCCAGGAAAGATGGTGTTGACCAGCATGGGGAAACCGGCGGCCAGGCCGATGAAGGAACCGAAGGTGCCGATATACAGCCAGCTCATCAGCCACTGGTGCTTGTGCCGGAAAATCGCCGCCTGTTCGGCAAAACCGGCTTTTACGCTCGCAATATTGTCCATGCCGAAATACGCGGCGATGGCCGACAGTACGATGAAGGGAACCCAGATGAAGCCCGCGTTCTGCACCCAGATCTGTGCGGTTGCTTCACCGTCTACATGGCTTTGCGCATCGCCGCCCAGCACCAGCAACGCTCCGCCGTAAATAGCGATGGGCGCGATCAGTTGGGCCAGGCCCACGCCGAGATTGCCAATGCCAGCGTTCAGACCCAGCGCGGTGCCTTGCAGGCGCTGCGGATAGAAGAAGCTGATATTGGCCATGCTGGAGGAGAAATTGCCGCCGCCCAGTCCGCATAACAGCGCGATGACGACGAACACCGGATACTGCGTGTTGGGATTTTGCACGGCGACGCCAATCCACAAGGTGGGCAACAACAGCAGAGTCGTACTGAACACTGTCCAGTTGCGTCCGCCAAAGATCGAAACGACGAAGGAGAACAACAGGCGGAACAAAGCGCCCGACAGACCTGGCAACGCCGCTAGCCAGAACAGTTGATTGGGCGTGAACTGGAAGCCGATATGCGGCAGTTCGACCACGATCACGCTCCACACCACCCAAACGGCGAAGGCCAGGAGTAGCGCTGGCATCGATAGCCACAGATTGCGGTTGGCAATCCGGCTACCGGTTTTCTCCCAGAAGGTTTCGTCATCGGGCCGCCAGTCGACCAGCAGATGCCGACGCGGTCGAACATGCTCGATGAGTTGCGCCTGCTCCAGCTCCGCGCGGACGTCAGCATGACGCTCCAGAATCGCCTCGCGTTCATTCCGCTCGGCCAGCCAGGTCCAGAGCATGGTTCCAGCCAGCACCGCGAACATGATCATATAGGCGCTGCTGCGCACGCCGAGCGCATCCAGAGCCACGCCGAAGATAATGGGCATGGTGAAACCGCCCAGACCGCCGATGACCCCAACCAGACCACCGACCGAGCCCATGTTGTTGGGGTAGTAATCGGCCAGACTGCGGTAGACGCTGGCCTTGCCAATCCCTTGGGCGATGCCAACCACAAACACCAGCACGGTGAAAGACACCACGCCCAAACCGACATTGAGAGATACGTCGCCGCGCAGCGTATGCACGGTCATGGTGGTCTGCGGGTAGCAGAGAAAGAACAGGCTGATCAGAGAAATCCAGAACACCCACCAGGTGGTCTGGCTTCCTCCGATACGGTCGGAGATCCAGCCGCCCAGTGCGCGGATCACGCCGGAAGGCAAGGTGAACAGCATGGTGACGAAAGAAGCGGTCTTCAGGTCGAGACCGTATTCCCCAACGTAGTATTTCGGCAGCCACAGCGCCAGCGCCACGAAACCGCCGAAGACGAAGTAGTACGCCATGCCAAACCGCCAAACCCGCAAATCCATCAGCGGCGTGAGTTGTTGACCGAGCGTTAGCTTGACTCCCGACTTTTTGCGCTCTTCGGTCTTGGGATCGGGGTAAGTGAAAAACCAAAACGCCACGGCCATGACTAACATGGCGATGGAATAGACCTGTGGCACCATCCGCCAGCCGTAGGCAACGACGAGGAGCGGCGCGACCAGGTTGGTGATAGCGGAACCGGCATTACCGGCGCCGAAAATGCCCATCGCCGTCCCCTGCCGTTCCTTGTTGAACCAGGCCGAAGTGTAGGCAATGCCGGTGGCGAAGGAACCGCCCGCAAGTCCTACAAACAGGCCGAGCGTCAGGTATTGCCAGTACTGCGTGGCGAACGCCAGCCCGTAAATCGGGATGGCGACCAGAATCATCTGAATGAAAAATACGATGCGCCCGCCAAAGCGATCGGTGAGAATGCCTAGCGGGAGCCGGACCAGTGAGCCGGTTAAGATCGGCGTCGCGACCAGCAGGCCGAATTCCGTTTCACTAAGATTGAGTTGCTGTTTAATGCGGATGCCGATGATGGAAAACATGGTCCACACGGCGAAATTCACCGCGAAGGCCAGGGTGTTCATGGTCAGCACCGAGATCTGCTTGTGTTGAAGCGTCGTAGCCATCTTGAACCTCTTTATTATGCTGCACCTGCAATAGTACGCGGCTTTCAACGCTTAATTCTTGAGTAGGGCAGTAGGTTTTACCTGAGAAATGACTGCGGTTGTCGCTCAAATACCTCTTTGGAGGTAGCTGTGTATTTCAAATACAAAACATTGATAGTAATCATATTAATAGAGATCAACCCGTGGATTTGGCGGCAGGGAGATGACGGGTCATACCTCTGAAGAGGTAATACGAAAAAA
>JAGRHM010000220.1 GCA_020445005.1 Candidatus Competibacteraceae bacterium
CGGCGATTCGTCCGGAAAGAACCCTTGCGTTTGCTGAAAGCAGTCCCCTCTATGGAATCTTCGCCAGTGCGCCTGGGGATCTTGCAGGGGGGAGTATCGATTGTATTAATTGTAGCGTTATTGTGGATGCCTCTCCCGCAATGGTTAGGTCAATCATATCCATTAATGACCTTGTTGTTGCTGCCAGTATTGACCTGGATCGCCGCGACCTATGGAGTAAGGGGGACAACACCTACCGTGCTGCTTTACCAATTGAGCATCGCTGTGCTTGTTCTAGATTTCACGCCACCGGAGCTGGCCTTGCAATATCAGCTCGCCATGGCAATCATTGCGGCTTCGGGATTGCTCACTGGCGCCGTATCTCAAGCGCGACTAGTGGATATCAGCCGATTCCGTGACTTGGCTGAAGTGTCCAATGATGTCCTATGGGAATTCGACAACCACGGACGTTTATGTGATCTCCGGGGACATTTCGTGCGCGGCGGCGATGCGTTTCAAAGACAACTGGGACGGCATTGGCGGGAATATGTGTTACAGGATCAGGAGGCGGATCTGGCTGGACTTCAGGCAGCGTTTCGCCAGCGCCAACGTTTCCAGCAATTGGTGTTGCGCGTGCGATTACCCAGCGCGAAGACCCCGATCTGGACGCGCAACAGTGGCTTGCCGCTGTTTGATGACAGTGGGGAATTTCGAGGCTATCGCGGTACGACGACCGATATTAGCGATTACAAAAAGGCTGAGGCGTTACGTGAACAGGCCGAGGCGCTATTGCAGGACTACGATCGGACGCTGGAAGCGCAGGTGGAAGCGCGCGTGGTGGAGCGGACGCGGATGCTGACCGAGGTGAGTCTGCGTAATTGGCGACTGGCTAATTTTGACAGCCTGACCGGGTTACCCAACCGCAATCTGTTTTTCGAGCATCTGCGCAAGAGCTTGCAGCAATCCCGGCGTCAATGGCGGATGTTAGCGTTGTTATTGGTGGATTTGGACGGCTTCAAGGAAGTGAATGACACCTTCGGCCATGATATGGGCGATGAGCTGCTGCGTCAGGTTGCCGGCCGTTTGCGTCAATGTATCCGCGCAACCGACACCGCGGCGCGTTTGGGCGGGGATGAATTCACCATTGTGCTGACTGATCTGGAACAGGCGGATGCAGCCGAAGCGGTAGCTCGGAAACTGGTGGCCAGTTTGGCCGAACCCGCGCCGTTGGGCGAAGTTAGCGCTACGGTTACCGCCAGCGTTGGGATCGCGCTCTACCGGCCGGAGTGGCCAGCCAATTTGGAGCAAGCCATGGCCTTGATGCGACAGGCGGATGCTGCGATGTATGAAGCTAAGCGGGCCGGCAAAAATGATTGGCGCTTCGCTGAGCAGGAGGCGCTGAAAAGCGGTGAATGAGGTGGGGCTCTGGATTTTGACGAGGGTGAATCAACCCTTCACCTCAATATACGGCCTGTCTTGGCCTCAAGCCGGCCAGTCTTCATGCGCCAGCAGCGTTTGATTGAGCAAGTCGCGGCGCAACCGCCAGGCAGGCAGCAGCGCATCCATGAATGCCTGGAATCGGGCGTTGTGCTGGCGTTCATGCAAATGAACCAACTCATGCACCAGAACGTACTCCAGGCAGGCGGGCGGCTTTTTGGCCAGTTCCAGGTTCAGCCAGATGCGCCGGGCCTGGATGTTGCAGCTTCCCCAGCGGGTTTTCATGCGCCGGATGCGCGCCTCGGCCACGGTGACGCCGACGCGGGGTTGCCACTCGGCCAGCAACGGCGGCAACTGCGCCTGTAGCGTTTGCCGATACCAGTCCTGCAAAATCGCCTCCCGCGCTTCCCGGTCGGTATGGGGGCGCACGCGCAATTCCAGGATAGCCGGGGGACGGGTCCGCACCGCCGGGGGACCCGCGTATTCGATAACGGCCAGTCGGTAGCAACGTCCGGCCACATAATGGGTTTCCCCGCTGATCAGCTCGCGCCGGATCTGGCGGGGTTGCGCGGCAAAGCGGGCCTGATGATGACGAATCCAGCCGAGCCGGGTGATGACGGCCAGCCGCACGGCGTCGGCGGTCAACCGCAGCGGCGCGGCGACCCGCACCCAGCCGTCTGGGGGATAGACGCCGATGTGCAGGCGCCGGATATTTTTGCGGATCACTTCCACCAGGATGCCGTCTACCTCCAGGCGGCTGCGCTCAGTAGTCATGTTGCGCCTTCGCGATCGCGAACAGGGCGTCGACCAGCGCCGCATCGGCACGAATAGTTGACCGAGTTCGCGCAGCAGCGGATTATCGCCGGCTTTGAGAGTGGGTCTCCGCTTCTTTCCAACACAGCCAGTATTTCTCCGGAGTTTCGATCACGTTGTAGCATTAGTCCTTCGGTTTCGTTGCCGGCCAGCAGGAGCTGGATGGTGGTGAAGAACGGGTGAATGAAGGTGTGTTGCTGGTTGTCGAGGTTCTGGCGGATGCCCTCGCTGACGGCGACGGTGGAGCGTTTGAATTCCATCCGGCGGAATACGCTTCGCTATTCCGCCCTACACAGGCTCCAGCACCGCCCCGACCAGGCTCTGATTAATCACCGCCGTGGAACCGCCCCCCTGGGCGATGACCACTTTTCGCAGCCGACTCATGAATTCCATACTCCTCAACGCTGTGATTCGTCATTGATCATCAATGCCGTTAAGCATAGCAAAGCGTCGGGAAATTCAAACGCTACACGTTGGCGCTTCCAATGCAATGTTCAGATTGTCAGCGCGCTGCGTGTGCTTGACTGTTTGGAATTTTTCTGGTATTTAAATGGTAATAAACGACTCCGCATTAACCTGCAGGGCTTTTGGCTGCGCTCCTAAATCCAATTGCTATAACAAGGGCAGCATTAAAACTATCTGCTAAAAACTATTAACTCGCTGTATATCGAAGAGTAAAAAAACTGATTATGCGGGGAAATCGGGATGGCACTAACATCGGCTCGGCTCGGCTCGGCTCGGCTTAGCGGCAACCGGCGCCTTGTAGCTGCGTCTGAGAACCGACCTGAAATCGGCAAGGGTGAGAAGGACCAAGAGGCGGTCGAAATCCTTCAAACCTGTTTTGTCGAGCTCGGATTTGAAATGCCGCGTTCGACCAGGCCAAGCGGCCTGCTCGATGGAGTCTTCGGGCAGGAGACCGATGCAGTAGTCAAGAGGTTTCAGCAGGCCAACGGATTGAAGGCGGATGGCATCATTGGCCGCAATACCCTGGCTCGGCTTGATGTTATCTTCAGTGGTCTTGAAAAGGCAGAGGGTCCGTCCATTCAAGCTGCCATGAACGCACCACAAGGCTGGGTGATAAGCTAAATGGCCATTGCATTCGATCTCGCCAGCGCTGGTATTGACATTGTTCGGGCCAATGCTCGCACGCAGGTAACATTTTTCAAATCGAAATCCGCGGGAAACAAGAAATTTGTGCTGTTCGACATGGTCAAGGGACACTCACTGTTTCCCGACAAGCTCGGGTTTGCCTTCACTCTAGGCGGTCACGTCAAGCTTAAGGCCGGTTTCGATCCAGCCGAGTTGGCTCGCTGGAAGTTCGGTTTCATCCAGTTTATGGCTCATAAGAAGCTGCGTCTGGTGTACCTCGGCCGAACTGCGGCCGAGGGTCATATCGAGATCGACATGGGGCGGTCGATCGGAACCAGCTTTCTCCTCGACAAGTTCAAGAATGCCCCGATGCCGTTCTTCGTGATGCCGAACGCCGGCAACGAGATCGACGGTGAAGTTTTGTTTACGATGGGCGATCATCCGCTGCTCAGTGTTCAGCAGCAGCTCCGCAACATGAAGACCGGGAATGTTAACACATTGTTTCGCCTTGACGATGAGCGCCGTGCCATCAGCACTTTTGTCGGGCAGGACCCTATTGGCAAGTTCGTGCATTTTGCGAGTGTCGAGTGGACCTTAAGCTACAGCTCGGCGTTCAAGATCATCAATGGAACAGTCCAGGCTGTGGAGAAACACGGCGGGCTACATTTCAACCCGGTCCAGCATGGAGCACATCCAGGCGCTCCAACGGTACTGCAGCCCCCCATCGCGAACGACGTAACTAAGAAAGCCCTCAAGGACTGCTTTCTGCCAGACAGCTCGTTTAGGTTCGATGGCCTCTTTTACCCTCCAAGCGCGCCTGACAACTTTGTGTTCGAGCTCAACCCTAAGAAGAGCTAGAGCCAATCTTGACTGCGCTGATTAGTATCCCGTCAATCTTCGATTGACGGGATACTAGAACCCCCGAAGAACCAAAAAAACCGGCGCGATGTAGCGCCAGATATCATTGCGAAAACGGGCAGAGATCGTTTACTTCGCCCCCTTCACCACGAAGTCGTCAAATTCAGCAGCATTTTCAATACCTCCACCAGAATTAGCGGATACACCTATTCTGCCGTTCTTCTGCAGGAGTGTATGTGTGCCTGCCTCTGTCCAGTCTTTACCGTCAACGCTAACTCGTGCGATAAATTTGACGCCAGATCGCTCAATTTGCAGATACCAAGTTTCAGAATTATTGGCCAACTCCTTGAGTTCACGATCTCCAATCTTTGCACTGAATTCTCCGAATCTAATTGAGTTCGCCTGCCCATTGACCACTTTTGTGAAGGTAGGCCGACGACCTATCGCACAACAGTAACCTTGTAGCCCAAAGGAGAGCAGATTCTTTTCATCAACCCAGTAAAGCAACCCTGCCCAGTTTTTCTCTGTTATTTGCGTATCCATTTTGACGGTAACCACAAAGTTTCCCGAAAAGGGCTGCTGCACCAATGCAAGATTGCTAGTTTCATTGGAGCCTACAATTAAAAGCTTGCCATCGGAGAGAGTGAGTCGGTTGGAGTCGAGATTCAAAACCTCCCACGACTCACCCAGCTCATCCCGGTCGAAATGATCCTCAAACAATACTTCAGCAGCGGGTTTGGAAGGAGGCGGCGCAGTCTGTGCGACCTTTACCGGCGGCCGGGGCGCCACCACTTCCTTCTGCACTTCCGCCAAGGCAACCGTCAATTGCTCGGCATTGGCGGCAGCGAAATATTTGCCCTTGCCCTCCTTGGCAATACAGTTGAGCTGTTGGGTCTCATCGGGCGTGACATCGAAGCCCACCACATGGATACGCAGGTTAGCTCCTGTCTTGGTCACCGCCTGCGCCGCCCGACACGGATCACCCTCGCAGGTTTCCTTGCCGTCGCTGACCACCACCACTGAAGCACTGCCCTCCGTCTGTTGAAGCTGTAAAGCCGCCAATTCGATCGCTCCGGTCAAAGGCGTTTTTCCTTTCGGGCTGACATTGTGCAAAGCCTGAACGATGGTGGCGCGATCGCTACCGATGGGCGCTAGCAGGGCAATATCGTTGCAGTCATCCTTGCGGTTGTGCCCATACACCATCAACCCGGCGTTCACGTCGGATGGAAGTTTACGGAGCATGTCCGTCATGACCGTTTTGGCGATGTCGATTTTTGGCTGGTCGCCGACCTTTGCCCACATGCTGCCCGAGCCGTCCAGCACGAACAGGACCGTGGGTGCATTGGCGCGGACGCTGCCTGATCCACAAAGACCAAGCATCAGACTGGCAATTAGGAT
>JAGRHM010000221.1 GCA_020445005.1 Candidatus Competibacteraceae bacterium
ACCATCAACGGCGACGCCAACGTGCCATTCTACAAGGAACTGGGTAACCAAGGCATCTCTGCAACCGATATTCCGGTCGTTGCCTTTTCGGTGGGCGAGGAAGAATTGTCCGGTATCGACACCAAACCGCTGGTTGGTCACCTGGCCGCATGGAACTACTTCATGAGCGTCAAGGACAAGGCCAACGACGCCTTCATCAAGCAGTGGCACACCTTCATCAAGGACAAGAAGCGCGTGACTAACGATCCCATGGAAGCCCATTACATTGGCTTCAATATGTGGGTAAAGGCGGTGGAAAAGGCGAAATCCACTGATCCTGACAAGGTCATCGATGCGATGGTGGGCATTGAATACCCCAATCTGACCGGCGGCGTCGCCAAAATGTTGCCTAATCACCATCTGACCAAGCCGGTGCTGATCGGCGAAATTCAAGCCGACGGGCAGTTTGATGTGGTATGGAAGACCAAGGGTCTGGTGCCGGGCGACGCCTGGTCCGATTACCTGCCGGGCAGCAAGGACATCATTGCTGACTGGGCCGATCCCAAAATTCATTGTGGCAACTACAACACCGTCACTAAGAAGTGCTCTGGTCAGAACTACTGATCGATGCTGCGAAATCCCCCCTGACCCCCCTTTGATTCTAAAGGGGGAGCAAGAAGCGTGGGGGATCCTTCCTCAACTTCCCAGGAGAAAAATCCCGCATGGGGTCCCGCACGTCCTTCCGCGCCGGGTTGACCGGCCTTGCCTTGGTGCTGTTGACGCTGTTCGCGCCACTGTCCGTCCAGGCCGCCGATGACGAAGCATTACGCGCCGTTCTTGCACAACTGCGCGAAGCCAGTTTTTCGGAAAAAGCGACGCTAGTGGAAACGCTGGTAGGCATGGATCATCCCCGGATCGCCACGATTTTAAATGCCTTGGCGACTGGGAACCTGTATTACCAGGAAGAGAGTAACCAGGTGGTCATCAGCCTGAGTGACGAGGCGGAGGAGGTTCCCATCGAAGCGGCGGTGACCGGCGAAGCCTTGGGAACCGTCACCAAGCGCGATTTGGAGCGCATTATCGCTAATAACCGATTGCGGGCGCTGATCGAAAATCAACTGGCCAGCCTGGGGTTGTCCAGCGCTGATCCCCAACAGCGTCGTGCGGCGATCGAAGCCTTTCTGCGCAGTCCGAAACCTGCGGGCGTCCCTCGATTAAAGGCGCGGCTGGAAGTAGAACCGGACAAGAAAATTCAGGAATTATTGACAGCGGCGCTGGCGCTGGTTGATCTAGCCAGTCCCGATGCCGCCGTGCGTGCGCCCGCCGCCAAGGCGCTGGGCGGCTGGACACAAGCGGAGATTCGCGGCCCGTTGCTGCGGGTGGCTGCCGAAGACAGCGACCCCACCGTGCGCGAGGCAGCCAAAGCTGCACTGGCCAAAACCGAATTTCGTCTGCAACTGTTGGGCTGGGCGGAAACCTTGTTCTTCGGTCTGTCACTGGGTTCGGTGCTGATTCTGGCGGCGATTGGCTTGGCCGTCACCTTCGGGGTCATGGGTGTGATTAATATGGCGCATGGCGAATTAATGATGATCGGCGCCTACACCACCTGGCTGACCCAGCAGTGGCTGCCGGTCAACTGGTCATTGCCAGTCGCCGTACCATTAGCGTTCCTGGTCGCCGCCCTGGTCGGCATCGCCATTGAACGCGGCGTGATTCGCTTTCTCTATGGTCGGCCCTTGGAAACTCTGCTGGCTACCTTTGGCATCAGCCTGATTCTGCAACAGGCGGTGCGCTCGATTTTCTCGCCGTTAAACCGTTCGGTGGCAACCCCGGACTGGATGAGCGGCACGATTTTGCTCGGCCCGCTGGAAGTCACCCTGAACCGGCTGGTGATCGTCGGCTTTTGCATCGCGGTATTCACCTTGCTCTGGCTGGCGCTGCAACGCACCCGGCTGGGTCTGGAAGTCCGGGCGGTGGCGCAAAACCGGGCGATGGCGCGGGCCATGGGCGTCCGTTCGGCGCGGGTGGATGCGTTGACCTTCGGGCTGGGCAGCGGCATTGCCGGAGTCGCCGGGGTCGCCCTGTCGCAATTGACCAATGTCGGTCCTAATTTGGGGCAGAACTACATTGTGGATTCGTTTATGGTGGTGGTGTTCGGCGGAGTCGGTAACCTGTGGGGCACGATGGTGGCGGGACTGTCGCTGGGCGTCGCCAACAAACTGCTGGAACCCTGGTCTGGCGCAGTGTTGGCCAAGATTCTGGTGCTGATCTTCCTGATCCTGTTTATCCAGAAACGCCCGCGCGGACTGTTCCCGCAACGTGGCCGCGCGGCGGAGGTTTAAGCCATGCCCTTACCTCGTTGGCTGCTCTCCGACCGCGTTGGACTGGCGCTGCTCGCCGTACTGGCAATTATCGGTATCGGCGTGCCTATTCTGAATTTGCTGGTTCCGCCCGAGCATCCCCTGCATCTATCCGCCTACACTGTGACCTTGCTTGGCAAGTATCTCTGCTATGCTTTGCTGGCGGTGTCCATCGATCTGGTCTGGGGCTACATGGGCATTCTCACCTTGGGTCACGCGGCTTTTTTCGCCCTGGGCGGTTACTGCTTCGGCATGTATCTGATGCGCCAGATCGGGACGCGCGGGGTCTATGGCGATCCGGTGTTGCCGGACTTCATGGTGTTCCTGAATTGGAAGGAACTGCCGTGGTTCTGGCATGGCTTCGATCAGTTCTGGTTTGCCGCATTGATGGTGTTGATCGTCCCTGGCTTGCTGGCTTTCGTGTTCGGCTGGTTCGCCTTCC
>JAGRHM010000222.1:0-3315 GCA_020445005.1 Candidatus Competibacteraceae bacterium
GGCTTCGTCCGTTTCGCCGAGTTCGAAGAAGGCATCACGATCCAGCGGCATGCTGACGAAATGACCGGGCTTTCCAGCCTGGTGATTATGGATCCCAAGCAGCGCGGCGCCTTGGGTAAAGACAAGCGACCCATGGTGCGTTTGCTGGATGAATACGGCAACGATCTATTTATTCCGGGCACTAACACTTTGGCGCAGTATCCCCTGCCTTCTGGCGCTATTGTCAATCTGGCGGACGGCGACGAAGTGGCGGTCGGCGATATCATTGCGCGCATTCCCCAGGAATCTTCGAAGACCCGTGACATTACCGGTGGCCTGCCGCGCGTCGCTGACCTGTTCGAGGCGCGTAAACCCAAGGAACCGGCCATTCTGGCAGAGAAATCCGGCATTATTGAATTTGGCAAGGAGACCAAGGGCAAACAGCGCCTGATGATCCGCGACAAGGGCGGTGAGATTCTTTACGAGGAATTGATCCCGAAATGGCGGCAGGTCAATGTGTTCGACGGCGAATATGTCGAACAGGGCGAAATGATCGCCGACGGCGAACCAAATCCGCATGACATCCTGCGGTTGTTGGGCGTACAGGAGCTGGCTGCCTATCTGACCAAGGAAATTCAGGATGTCTACCGGGTGCAGGGCGTCAAGATCAACGACAAACACATCGAAGTGATTGTCCGGCAAATGCTACGCAAAGTGGAAATCATCGATTCGGGCGATACTTCTTTCATCAAGGGCGAGCAGGTCGAGCGCACCCGGGTGCTGGAGGAAAATGACCGAGCACAAGCTGAGGACCGCCAGCCTACGCGTTATCAGCCGATTCTACTCGGCATCACCAAAGCCTCGCTGGCCACCGAATCGTTCATTTCGGCGGCCTCCTTTCAGGAAACCACCCGCGTCCTCACAGAAGCTGCGGTGCGTGGCCTGCGCGATGACCTGCGCGGTTTGAAAGAAAATGTGATTGTCGGTCGACTGATCCCGGCGGGCACCGGACTGGCGTACCACCTGCAGCGACGGGAGAACTGGGTGCCCAGCCGGCCAACTATCCAGGCCGGGCATGTGTTCGACACCAGCGGCGAATCTGAAGTAAAAGTAACGGTTGAGGATAAGGATGATGACAATGGAGCAGAGGCGGGGGAAGAAAGCGAGTCGTGATTAGCAAGGAGTAAGTGGCGATTAACTGCTTGCCTCCCGCTTCCAGACTCCTGTCCCCATGATCGCCCTGCTGGAAACCCATCGCCTGGTGAAGCATTTTCGCGGCGTCCAGGCGGTGGATGGCATTGATTTGGCCATTCGAGCCGGTTGTTGCTTTGGCCTGCTGGGACCTAACGGGGCCGGCAAGACCACTACGGTTGAAATGCTGGAGGGTATTCAGGCGCCGACCAGCGGCGTTATTCATTACCGAGGTGAGCCACTGGGGCCGCGTTTTCGCCAGGACATCGGCATCATGTTCCAGTCCACCGCCTTGCAGGATCACGTTACCGGACGGGAAAACCTGTGGATGTTTGGTCAGTTCTATCCCCGCTCCCTGCCCATCGCGGAACTGGCCGAAACCTGCGCCCTCGGCGAATTTCTGGACCGCGACACGCGCAAACTATCTGGTGGCCAGCGTCAGCGGTTGCTGTTAGCCATCGCCTTGGTCAATGATCCCGATTTGCTGTTCCTGGATGAACCGACGACCGGACTCGATCCCCAGGCCCGCCGCAATTTCTGGGAGCTGATTCATCGCATCAAAGCGCGCGGCAAGACCGTTTTGCTCACGACTCATTACATGGAAGAGGCTTATCATCTGTGTGATGAAATCGCCATCATGGATCATGGCCGCATTATTGCGCAAGGCACGCCCAGGGCGCTGCTGGCGGCGCACTTCGATGATGTGGTGCTGCAATTACCCTTGGCCGATATTCCCGATCCCCCCACGCTATCGGGGCATACCGTGATCCAGGGTCGGGACGCGGTGGAGATTCTCACCCGCGATGTCAACGCCGCGATTGAAGAACTCCTGGCGCGGAATATCTCCTTGGCGCGGCTGCAAATCCGCCCACGCACTCTGGAGGATCTGTTCCTGGAATTAACCGGCAGGGAACTGCGCGCGTGAACTGGCGGCGGTTCTGGGCGGTGCTGATTTGCCGTAACCGGGAGTTCCTGCGCGACCGCTCAACGCTGACCTGGAATCTGTTGTTCCCGATATCCCTGATCGCCGGTTTTGCGTTCGCTTTTTCCGGGCCGGGTCTGGACCTCTACAAAGTGGGCGTTCTGGGCGATGTCAACGTCGGTCCGGGCAGCGCCTTTTTCAGCGCGCGCTACATTGATTTCATTTCGGTCCATGACCTGTCGGTCGCCTTGCGGAAAGTTGAGCGTCATCAACTGGATATGCTGATTGATCCGGCGGGTCGCCGCTACTGGATCAACGATGCAGCGCCCAAGGGCTATGTGCTGGAGCGGGTGCTGCGCGGCGCGGAGGTTCGGGATTCCTCTTTCCGCAAGCAGACCGTCAGCGGTCGCGGCATTCGTTATGTGGACTGGGTGATGCCGGGTATATTGGCGATGAACATGATGTTCGGCTGCCTGTTCGGCGTCGGTTATGTCATCGTCCGCTACCGCAAGAACGGGATGCTTAAGCGCCTGAAGGCTACGCCGCTGACGCCGCTGGAATTTTTGACCGCTCAGGTGATATCTCGGCTTTGGCTGACCCTGACAACCACGGTCGTCGTTTTCGTCGGCACCGACCAGTTCATTGGTTTTCCCATGCATGGTTCGTATCTTGATCTGTTCGTAGTGTTTGCGGTCGGGGCGATCAGCCTGATCAGCCTGGGGTTGATCGTTGCGGCGCGCACTACCAGCGAAGAACTGGCCGCCGGGTTGTTGAACCTGCTCAGTTGGCCGATGACCTTTCTGTCTGGAGTGTGGTTTTCTTTGGAAGGCGTCCATCCTTTCCTGCAACAGTGTGCGCAATTGGCGCCGCTGACGCATATCATCGATGCCGCGCGGGCAATCATCCTGGATGGCGCCGGCTTGGGCGATGTCTCGATTCACCTGCTGGCGCTGACGGTGATGAGCCTGGGATTCATGGCGGTCGGGGCGCGACTGTTTCGCTGGGAATAGTTATTCCACCAAGCGCAACCCCGGCGGCAGCGTCTCGCCAAAGACTCGGCCCATATCGGCTTCATCCAGCTCAACAACGTCCTCAATCATTTGCAACCATGCCGCCGGCGCTTTCGCTGATCGTAACTGCTGGATCACGCGCAGTCGCAGCGCCTCGTTTAAATCGCGCTCCCGGTCGCCGCTGAGCCGCGCCAGCAGAGTTGCAGCGAAAGC
>JAGRHM010000222.1:3374-8524 GCA_020445005.1 Candidatus Competibacteraceae bacterium
TCGTGAGCGCTGCCATAGGCGGGAATGCGGGTTCCCAACCGACCCACCGCCCACCAGAGGTGTGGCGACTCTCCTTTGCGCGTCAGCCGCTTCAGTAGCAATTGGCCCAGTTCGACTTTGCGTGCTGCCGACAAACGCTCCAGCACCGCCGCCAGTCGCGCCATGTCTTCTATGCCCGGTTGCTTGTCTTTAGCCGTTTTACCGGTCGGGGGACGCAAACCGGTTAGCAGCTCTTCACCCAACCGCGCCTGCGCCGCCGCATCCAGTCCGCCGGCCACTCGTCGCCACAGCGTCCACCATTCCGAAACATTCTGTGCGTCGCGGACGAATTGCACCCCCCCTTCATAAAGCGTCCATAGTTGTCCGACGCGCCACTCGTCCAGAGGGAAACCAAAGCCGGGACGTAAACAGTAGCCAACCAGACTGAACCAGAGTCGTTCATGATCGACTGAACGCCGCCGCCGGCGCGCGCCAGTCCATAACACGTTAAACAATTCACGTAATAGCGGCGTCTCCCACGTCTCGCGCTTACCGAGCAGTCGTTCCAGTTCACTGCGCAGCCCCTTGATTTCCTTCTGTTCCACATCCGGCGCACGGGCGCCATAGAAGCGTTCCAGTCGCGCCGCCGCTTCGGGAAAGCGTGGATGCAAGCGCGCCAGGGTGGTTGCATCGCTGCTGCGCAATGCAAAGGCCAGCCGCCAACGTCCCTGAACGCCTTCCTCTTCCCTCAGAGGAAGGGCTGGGGGCGGGGACGCGACCGCGACGCAATCGACTTCCAGCGTCCCAACTTCGGTTAATTGCGCAATCAATTGCACCGGAACCTCGCCTGTTTGTCCGCTTTTGATAACGGTGGCCACCGGCGGCAGAGGCATCAGGGTTTCGGCGTCCAGCGCGACGACTTCGCCCGCCTGGCGCAGGGCATCGCCTGTGGAAGACAGGAGATTGAATTGCACCGGGGCGCCTAATCGCAGGGAAAAAGTTTGCTCCAGGCGAATTTCTCGGCCTTCTTCCGTACCTCGTGGCAACAGACAGACGCCGTGTTGTTTCTGGTAGCGACCACGGTCTACCACCAAGAAATAGCTGCGCGCCGAACCACCGCCAATGCGTAAACCCCGACCCCGACGCGCCAGACCGTAGGCCACTGCGCCACGCGCTACCGCCAGGTCGGGTTCAGGATTATCCAGCCGCAATAAGGGCTCTCCGCGCCAACGGCGGAGAATTTCCAGCAACCGTTCAACCAGGGCGACCCCGTGGAAAACACCGCCATTCAGTAATACCGCATCCGGCATGGGTAGACCAATAACTGGAGTCCGCTTGCCCAAGGCCCGCTGCGCCGCCTCAACATGACCGGCTAGGAACGCGGCCAGATGACGGCTGATCGCTGCATCCGCCGCATAAGGCAGGCCAAATTCGATCACTGCCGCCCGCCGGCCTTGCGGTCGTTCGTCTGCACCCACGACCGGCATGAAACCATCCACCAGCAATGTGCGCACCTCGTCGCGGCTCAGTTCCGCGGAACGTGCGCCACCGATCAAACGGCTGCCGCCACCCACCAGGGTCACGGTCACCCGTTCGGGCGCATCCGCGGCCAGCAGCCGTTCCTTGGCGTTTCGACACTGTTGCAGGAGCTGGGAGAGTTCGCCGGCGCTCAAACGCCCGCCGCCAAGGCGTGTTTCGACCAGGCGCGCCAGGGTCAAGTCCATGTTGTCGCCGCCCAGCATCAGATGATCGCCAACGCCAATGCGGGTTAATTGCGGGCTGGCTTCTCCATGTTCGATCTGAATCAGCGTCAGATCAGTGGTGCCGCCGCCCACATCGCACACCAGCAGCAATCGGGATTCACCTAGCATCGTCGCCATTTCACGTTGGTGGCGGTATAGCCAGTCATAGCAGGCGGCCTGCGGTTCTTCTAGCAAGCGTAACTCGGGCAAGCCCGCTAGCCGTGCGGCTTCCACCGTCAGCGCTCGCGCCGCCTCGTCGAACGAAGCCGGCACCGTAAGCACCAGTTCCTGCCGTTCCAGCAATTGGCGAGGAAAGCGCTGATTCCAGGCCACGCGGATATGGGCGAGGAGGCTGGCGCTGGCGGCCAAAGGGGAAACCTTGGCGATCTCCGTCGCCGCGCCCCAGGGCAGAATCGGCGCAGTGCGGTCCACACCAGCGTGGGACAGCCAGCTTTTGGCGCTGGCCACCAGCCGGCCAGGTGTTCGCGAGCCGCGCTCCCGCGCCAGTTCGCCCACGATGACGTTGGCAACTTCGCCGGGATCGGTAAAGTTCCAGGGAAGTTGCGCATCCGCCGCCGCCAATTCACCCTCGGCCGGGTGATAGCGCATGGAAGGCAATAACGGTCGCGCCGCCACTGCGCCGGGAGCGATCAATTGCTCGATGGCAAATGGGTAAATCCAGGCGGGGCTGCGCAGGTCGGCGTAGGCCGCCACAGTATGGGTGGTGCCCAGGTCGATGCCGACCAGATAGCGGGGTGCGTTCGAGCGAGCGATGGTTACTTCTCTCCACGCACGTCGAACTCTACCTTCCAGGTTTCTGCGCCGGTGCGTGATACGGCTTCCAGACGCAGTGTGCCAACTTCGGTCACAGCCGCATGCAGACGCACTGGCACCACCTCACCCGGTTGTCGGTCCTCGGCAGGGAGATTGGCCTCAATTTCCTCCAGTTCCTCCAACTCTTCCGGCGCCCATTGTTCCAATACGGTACCGACCTGATCGACACGCCGCACGGAAGAGCCGAAGAAACGGAAGCGCACCGGCTCGCCTACAACTAACCCAACCTCCTGTGGCGGCAGTTCAGCCTGTGTTCCTTCTTCCATGCCGAATGGGGCAATGCACAAGCTCTGAATCGGCGGCTCCATGCCAGGCACTGCCGGCATCGCGCTTTCCACGCCGACGTAAAAGGATTTGGCGGTGCCGCCGCGAATCCGCACCCCGCGCCCGCGCCGCACATAGCCGTAATAGGCTGCGCCGCGCGCCACCGCCAGATCGAGATCAGCCCCTTCCAGCAGGCGCGCGGGCGGCGCGCTCTCGGCGGTGAGCCAACCGTTCAGCAAGTCCAGCGTCCGCTCCAGCAGCGAGTGCGCCTTGAACACGCCGCCGTTGAACAGCACCGCAGTGGGATGCAGGAAACTGGCGTGTTCCGGCAGACGATTCTCAAACCCGGCCAAGTTGCGGGTCGCTTCCACCTGTCGCCCCAGGAACGCCGCCAGATGGCGGGACATGGCGGCATCCTGGGCGTAGGGCAGGCCCAGTTTGGTCAATGCTGCCCGCGCCCGGATCGCCGGTCGCGCCGACGCATCCACTATCGGGAAGAATCCTTCCACCAGGGTCCGGGCGACTTCGTCGCGGGTCAGTTCGGTGCGCAAAGTTCCCCCGATCAACCGGGAACCGCGACTGGGCACTACCACCGGCACGGCGTCGACGCTGGCGTCGCTCAATAGAGTCTCCTTGGCGGAGCGGCAGCCGTGGGTGAGTCCTTGCAACTGCCAGGCGTCAAGCTGAGTTCCCTGTTCCGCCAGCTTGGCGCGGACGGCATGAGCCAAGGCCAGATCCATGTTGTCGCCGCCCAGCAGGATATGATCGCCCACCGCCACGCGCACCAGTTCCAGGGAGCCGTCGCGCTCAGTGACTGCGATCAGCGAGAAATCCGTCGTACCGCCCCCCAGATCGATGACTAGAATGATGTCGCCGACCCGCACCTGCTTGCGCCATTCGCCCCGTGTCGCCAGAATCCAGTGGTACAGCGCCGCCTGGGGTTCCTCCAGCAACACCAGATGACTGCCCAGCCCAACTGCCGCCGCCGCCTCGGCAGTCAGTTCCCGGGCGGCGGGATCGAAGGATGCGGGCACAGTCAACACCACTTCCTGTTCAGACAGCGGCGCATCCGGATGGCGCAAATCCCAGGCGGTGCGCAGATGCTCCAGATAGCGCATCGAAGCTTGCAGCGGCGATACCCGCTCGACCTCCTCCGGTGCTTCCACCGGCAAAATCGCCGCACGCCGGTCAACGCCGGGATGGCACAGCCAGCTCTTGGCGCTGGCCACTAACCGGATGGGGGTGCGTCCGCCCATACTGCGAGCTAGCTCGCCGACGACAAAGGGCGGCTGCTTCCCCCACGGCAGGGTGCGATCCTCGGGACGTAATTCATCGGGATGGGGTAGATACAGGAAGGATGGTAACAACGGCCGTTCTTCAACCGCGCCAGGAGCAGTCAACTGCGGGATAGCTTCGATCCAGTCGACCACATCATCCAGGTCGCTGGCCTGCAAGTCCACGGCCGCTAGCACACAGTGGGTTGTTCCCAGATCAATGCCGATGGCGAAACGGGCTTCGCTCATAGTTCGACCTCCGCCGGGGCCAGCACGCGGATATCATGGCCCTCCGCCAGTTTTGGCAACCTGATGTCAGTGACCCGCCAGCCGCGATGCATCAACGTCCCGGTAAAGGGCGGTTGGCCGACCACATTGCCGGTTAAACGCACTGCTGTCGCATTGAAACCGTCCGGCAAGACCAGCCGAGCGCCTTCGGTTTCCTCACGGACCGGCGCAATTTGGAGATGATCCCGAATCACCTTGCGGCAACCCTCATGGACCACTCGCGCCGCGCCGCCAATCTCGGCATCGGAATAGGTCGTGACGTTTTCCTCCAAAAAATCTATGAACCGCCCCTCCTGTTGCAGCAGCGCCAGCAGTTGCAACGCGGAATCCGGTAGAGTATCACGCAGCGCTGGCCTGGGGTGACCACCGCCAGCCGGGCTCATTGACGCCGATTCACCTTGTTCCAACCGCGCCACGCTGCCGGCAAACTCATGATCAACCAGCATTCGCCAAGCCGCGCGCAGCGCCGCCGCCAGTCGGGAGATAAAACTTGATTGTGAAGCATTCATGAAACAAACTCCTTAAATCGAACCGGTTTATGCGGTATCCTATCATGTGCCGGCAAGATGCTCGCTGATGACAATAAAACCGCCATCTTTTATACCGGATTTGACTGATTAAGATTGGCGCGCACTATCGTGGTTAGCTAAATTTAAAGACAAGGGGCAACGTGGAGCGGTCTTCATTGATCGCTGTCCCCCGGCTCTTGCAAACCGGTACATTAAGCAGATAGACCCGATTATTCCAGGAGTGGCAGCATGGCCCGCAT
>JAGRHM010000223.1 GCA_020445005.1 Candidatus Competibacteraceae bacterium
TGCCATTAAAAGAGATGGTTTCACCATCATAAGATTCTTCAGCAGCTAACGGAGTAAATGGGACAACTACGCCGCCGTTTGCATCCAGGACCTGGTATTTGGTGATGGGTTCCGGAGGATGGGTTTCGGGATCAATACCGGGTATCCTGGGAGTGACCTGAAATTCAATGGTGTATGGATAGTCGCCTCCCATGAAGTTGCTCTGAAATTCGCTGGGATTCGCGACGCTGCCTACGGTAATCGTGCCGCTGCCCTGATTGTTTGCGTCTAATTCAGTGCGGAACTGGCCATTGCCGTTACGGATAAGCATGAACACGCTATCGCCGGTATCGCCAACCGGTACTTGTCGCGAAGGCCCGACTTGCAACGCACGCTGTCCCTGATCACCGTTGTACACGACATCACCGCCCGGCGTACTGCTGAACGGCTGGCTCTGTTCCTTGAAGCCGGCGAACAGAAAAGCGCCATCGGAATCCCGGGCGTTGGCGGCTGCCATTAATTGATCACGCAGTTGCCGGACTTCCAGGATAATCGACGCCCGATTTTCGGAGGTGAGAGCGGCGTTATTGGCCTGAATCGTTAACTCGCGCGCCCGCTGAAGAATTTCCGTGCTTTCCTGCACCGCAACTTCTTCAATGCCTTGCCGGCCATTAGCGATGATGATATTGCGCCCATATTGCTCGTTGAGCTTGATTTGCTTGTGCAATTCCATCAAGCGGGCGCTGTTGGTCGGGTCATCGGAGGGTTTGAGGATTTTGCGTCCGCTACTGATCTGCTCCTGGGCCTTGGCCAGACCTTCCTGGTGATCATTCATCCAGCGGATGCCCCGCCGGTAAATCATACTGGTGGAAATACGCATGATCAGCCCCTCACCGCTTCTAGCAGGGTTGAAAATATGGCGTTGGACGTCTGAATAATCTGAGCGGCCGCTTGATAAGCCTGTTGAAAACGAACCAGGTTGGCGGCTTCCTCATCCAGATTCACGCCGGAAATGGACTCGCGGGTCATTGTCGATTGCTCAAGCAGGGCTTCCTGGGACCACAGGGTGTTTTCAACCCGCCGGCCCTCGGCGCCCACTTCGGCGATCATCTGCGCGTAAACGCCCCGGTAGGTGTTACCGCCCAGCAACTGCTGCTTGGTCTCCAAGTCCACCAATGCCAGGGCATTGCGGTTATCGCCGATGCCGCCCTGGTTATTTTTAATCACGAAGGCATCGCCATCGCTCCTGATCTGGAAGACATCGCCGGCTTGGGGCGTAACTGCAGGGGGGCCTGGATCATCCGTAATCTGCGCCGTCCAGCCGTTATAGCTGATATTGCCGCCGCTGGTATAGCTGACGCCGCTGGCCAGGGTCGCGCCCTTGGTCAAGTCAAAGACATCGAAGGTATTTGTACTGGTGAAGCGGATTTCCACTTTGTTTAGCAGATCCTCGTCGTAGAGGTCCGTTAACCCCGTCACCGCAACCGTGGCTGAACCCTGGTTCGTCGGCTCGGCGCTGGCGGCCACCGGATTACCACTGATATTACCTTGTGGGGAACCGGTGATGATTGCGCTCCAACCGTTATAAGTAATCTCATTGCCGCTGGCGTAGGACAATCCGGTGGCTAGCGTCGTTCCTGTAGTCAGGTCAAGGACATCGAAGGCCCCGGCGCTGGTGAATTGAATCCTGATGGTATTTTGCAGGTTGGGATTGTCGGCATCGACCACCGTTCCCGCCGAGATGGCGGTTGAACTGACATTGTCGGCCCATGCGGTGGCCGTGATGGGCGCGGCGGCGGCGATCTTGCGCGGATCGCTGATATTCAGCTCAAAGGAGGGCGCAACATTGCGGGTGGGCTGAATGAGGAAACGGTCTTCGTAGCGCGGCGGACTGTAAGGGGGCGACGTCTGTAAGTTCAGATGCAAACCTTCCGCGCGCATAACGTCATTCAGCGCCGTGAAATCGCCATTACTGAGGATTTCCTGGTTATCCGACCAGCGCGTGACCGTGTAGCCGGCGCTGATGGTAAAGGTATCGCCAGCCGCTATGGGCGTAGCGCCATCGGTAATGGCCACGCTCCAGCCGTTGTAATCGCCCGTGGGCGGAATGGTCGCACCCGAGACGTAGGCTTGCGCGGTGGCCAAGGTTGCGCCTGTGGTGTTGTCAATCACATCGTAGGTTGCTGCGCCCGTGAATTGGATCGTGACGGTGTTCGTAAAGTTGGCGTCATTCTGATCGATAACTGTCGGCGCTGAAATGATGGCGTTTCCAGCATTGGTGTAACTGGCGCGACTGGCGACGCCAGAGGTCAGAATTTCATAATCGGAGCGGACCAGTTGACTGCTGTCGGTGGTCGTTATCGCTCGGGTTTCAAAAGTAGCGGCGCCCGTGTTGCCGTTATAGGGCGTGGACGTCGCATTTGATGCGGCGCCTTGTGCGCTGGGTTGCAACAGGAAGCGGTCGCCGCTGGCAACGGCTCCGGCGTTTTTCTCCAGATAGATGTTGTCGACGATCAGCGGAATATCATCGGTCAGACTGAAGTTATCCTTGACAATAACACCATCGGACAGGCGCATTAGCGTGTAATCAGTCCCATCATAACTCAGCTCATACGCTCCAGCGGTATTGTTCAGCGCCGCTGAAAACAGCGCGTCGCCTTGGTTCTTGCTGTGCGCAAGCATTCTGGGTGAACCGATATTAAAAAGGTTTTCTCCCAAAGCGCCATCAAGATCCATGCCGCGTTGATGTTGTTCATTAAAAGTTTCAGCGACACCGATCGCCAGCAAACCCAACCCATCCTGCGCTGGATTGAGAATAGTGCGGCGGAACTCAAAATAACCACCCAGTTCGCCGCTGGTGATGTAACGCTCCAGATCGCTGCCTTCCGCCTGACCTTCCAGACGCACGGTCATTTCCTGGGGATCAAAACCGGATTGCACCGCCAACAGTTTCTGGGTGGTATTGCCCACGACCAGGGGTTGACCGTTGTTGAGGAATACATTCAGGCTGCCATCCTTCTGCGTCACGACCTGAATACCGGCTAACTTAGATAAATCCACCAGCATCCGGTCGCGGTCATCGAGCAGGTCGTTGGGCGGATTCGTGGCGGAGTCTGCGGCCTGAGCGACGGCCCGATTAATGTCAGCGATACCGGTAGCGAGGTTGTTAATGGCAGTAACAGCATTGGTGATGCCCGTATCGACGGCATCGCGCAGATCGCTCAGGGCGCTGTTAATGTCCTGGATACGCGTGGTCAGCGTTTCCGCTTCATCCAGGAAAACCTGTCGCGCTGGAATCGAGGCGGGGGAATCGGCCAGGTCCTGCATCGCGCCGAAGAAGGCTTCCAGGTCAGGGGTCAAGCCGACATCGGTATCGCCGAGTAGCGCGCTGAGCTGGCTGGTCAGGTCATTGAGGTGTTCATACTGACTAACGCCGCTGGTATGGCCACGCAGTTGCTTCATGACAAAATCGTCATAAGCGCGGGTTACACTCTCGATATCGACGCCCGTGCCCATGTAGCCATAAGATTGCTTTTCGGGCGGCGCCGTGCCCAGTTCCACTCGTTGCCGGCTGTAATAGGGGGTATTGACGTTAGCGACGTTATGGCCGGTCGTGGCCATGCCGGCGCGGAAGGCCATCAGCCCGCGGATCGCCGTATTCAGGATATCGACCATAAATAATTCCCTTGCGGGCCTCCGAATGAATGAACTAACTCTTCTCTCTGGTTATCGGCCCAGCGCTGGCGGACTTGAGCGTCTCAAGCGCCTCGTCAAACGAAGGGCCGTTCATCAAACCCAGGATTTTTCGGGCATACCGGGGATCAGTAGCGTAACCGGCCTGTTGCAGGGCGTCCAGATAAGCCGCGCCATCGCCTACCTGTTCCAAGGCATTCTGGTAGCGTGGATTAACCTGCAGGAAGTTCACGTAATCGCTAAAGCTTTCACTGTAAGAGCGATAGGCGCGGAACCCATCCTTTTGGCGCACCGCCACGCCATTGACGAATTCGAACGTGGAGTTGACGACCCGCTCGCCATCCCAACCCCGATGCGCCTTGATGCCAAACAGGTTGTAACTGGTGCGGCCATCGGCGAAACGCGGCACTGATTTTCCCCAGCCGGTCTCATGCGCGGCCTGGGCGATCAGCACTTCCGGGGCGACGCCCAATTGACGCGCGGCGGCCTGGGCATGCGGCCACATGCGCCGGACAAAAGCCACTGGGGAAGTCGGTTCGTAGGGCGCATCATCGACCGGGTAAGGATCATTCGCCGCTTTATCCGTCGCCAAAAAAGGCGTCGGTTTGGGCAGGGGCGCGGGTGACGGCATTCTGACGCTGGAGCGAATGCGCTGCACCTGACGCAGCGTCGCCAGCGGATCGCCAAGCGTGGTCGGCGAAGTCGGCGGAGTGGGGGAACCGGCTTCACCGCCCAGTTGCCGGATTATAGCGTCGCTCAGTCCCATTTTGCCCTGTTGCGCCAGGCTCAGGGCGAGTTGCTGGTCGAACATGTCACGGTAGAACCGGGTCTGGTCGCTGTCCATCAGCCCGTCATCGCCCGGACTGGCGTCGCGCATGCTTTTGAGCATCATCTGGATAAACACCGCTTCAAACTGTTTCGCCGCTTCACGGAGCGCCTCGGGCGATTTCTGCTGCGCCTTGCGGCGCAGATCGGATAATCCATGCAAGTCCGTGTAGACAAAGGCTGAGTCGGTGGCGTCGAGCATGATGATGCCTCCTTCTTCGCTCTTTCAGCGCATTCGTGCTTGAATCTCGCTGAAGCGGCGAATCCAGGGTTTAATCGAACCGGAGCGGGCAGCGATTTCCGTCGCGATTTTCTGCGCGGCGGCAAAATCCGGGTAGTCGCCAATCACCAGCGAATACCAGGGTCCAGACCGGCTCGGTGAGGTAAAGTAAGCTTTCGGCCCATCAGCGGCGATGGAGTCCGCTGCCGCGATTTCCCGGAGCCGATCCAAGTCCTTGCCGCTATAAAGCTGCACCGTGTAATGATCAGGATTACGCCCTTCCAGCCAGTCCGGCTCCAGCAGATTACCGGCTGGCGTCGTCGATTCCAGTTCAATCGGCGGCGGGATTCTCGAAGTCAGCGTCGCTGCTTCCAACGAAGCCGCTGAGGACGCACCGTGCGGGACTTCGGTATGGGTTTCCGTGTGCGGCTCCGGATCCAGCTCAATCGGCGGCGGAATATTGGATCTTGGCATGGAGGGCATTGGCGGCGCATCGACCACGGGCGGGGCATGGCTCTCGACCGCCGGGCTGGTCTCCATCGCGTGGGCTTCCGGGGAATGCGCCGGCTCCGCTTGATGATTCACATTGGCCAAATGCGGGGGATCGGTGACCGGAACCTCGGGTTTGGAGGGATGCGCAGCCGGTGGCGCATGATCGGCGCTGGCGATTTTAGCAGCCGGTTCATCCGGTTGGCTCAGGTTGATCATCATGTTGATCGAACCCGCCTGCAAGCCGATGGCAATGACCAGAACGCCGCTAAATAATGCGAGAGGTTTCCACGAGAGGCTGGCCATAATGAGTGCTCAAATAACAATCAATTCGGCTTTGAGGGCGCCCGCCGCTTTCAGTGCTTCCAGAATGGCGATCAGATCGGTGGGGGATGCGCCCACCTGGTTGACGGCGCGCACGATGTCATCCAGCGCGACGCCGGGGTTGAATAGAAACATCGGCTTCTTTTCCTGATTGATGGAGATATTCGCATTAGGCACCACGGCGGTTCGCCCACCGGAGAAAGGCGCGGGCTGACTGACAATCGGGTCGGAGGTGATAGTGACGGTCATGTTGCCGTGGGAAACCGCAGCGGGACCGACCTGGACATTCTGGCCAATCACTACGGTGCCGGTTCGCGAATTGACGATGACCTTGGCGGCGCTCTGCGCGGGAACGACTTCAATATTTTCCAGCACAGCAATCAGGCTGACCCGCTGGTTGGGATCGATGGGCGCGCGCACCTGGACGGAAACCGCATCAATCGCCTGCGCCGCCTGGCCGCCCAGCGCCC
>JAGRHM010000224.1 GCA_020445005.1 Candidatus Competibacteraceae bacterium
GCATCCGGAAGACTGGTCATATCCTTGATGCCGCCAAGGCTACGCTCCAGCTTATCCATATCCCGCCGCAGACCAATGACTTCTTTCTTGGCCAAGCGGTCGAAGGTGCCGTCCTGGGCCATTAGCTCCAGATCCTTGAGACGCTTGATGGATTGCCGAACCGTCTTAAAATTGGTGAGCATCCCGCCCAGCCAGCGGTGATTAACAAACGGCATCCCGCAACGGATCGCCGCCTCGGCGGTCGTTTCGCGGGCCGAGCGTTTGGTGCCTACCAACAGGACCTTGCCGCCCTTGGACGCCAGCCGACCGACGAAATTCAGCGAATCGAGGTACAGCGGCAGGGTTTTTTCCAGGTTGATAATATGAATTTTGCTACGCGCCCCGAAGATATACGGGGCCATTTTGGGATTCCAGTAACGGGTCTGGTGGCCGAAATGCACGCCGGCCTCCAGCATCTGGCGCATGGAAACAGTCGCCATTGCTGCGCGTTCTCCTTCAAAAAGTTCAGGGTTAAGCCTCCACTCGCCCCAAGCGGCAACCCCATGAGGGCACCCGGCCGCTCGTGCCGGCGAATGTGAGAAGTATTTAAAGACTATTTGCCTAAAAGGCGCGCGCTTTATAACATGGATTGTTCAGGAAAACCAAATGAACCGGCGTCCGTGGAAGACTGTCCCAGTTTTTCATGGCGCGACAGGTCGCCTGCAACAGTGACCGTCCACCCACCTTGAAATCGTCCATGCGCCCCCGAGACCATAGCCGGCAGACCGAGAATATGTTCCAGAAACCTCCCAAGCAACCGATCGCTATCACCTACAAAACCCCGATAGAAGTTGAGAAAATGCGGGTGGCCGGTCAGTTGGCCGCTGAAGTGCTGGACATGATCGCCCCCTATGTACAGGAAGGCGTCGCCACTGAGGAGTTGGACCGGATTTGCCATGATTACATGGTCAATGTGCAGAAGGTCATTCCTGCCCCCCTGAACTATCGGGGCTTTCCCAGGTCCATCTGCACCTCGGTCAACCATGTGGTTTGTCACGGCATTCCCGGGCCGAAAAAGCTCAGGAAAGGCGACGTTGTCAATATCGACATCACTGTGATCAAGGACGGCTACCACGGCGACACCAGCCGCATGTTTTCCATCGGGACTCCGTCCATTGCTGCACAACGGGTTTGCCGGATTGCTTATGAATGCCTGCGCATTGGCATTGAAACGGTGCGGCCAGGTCTCCGCCTTGGCGATGTCGGCCACGCTATCCAGAAATACGCTGAGGCTCAGCGCTGTTCGGTCGTGCGGGAATATTGTGGCCACGGCATTGGTCGGGATTTTCATGAGGATCCCCAGGTGTTGCATTACGGTAACCCGGGTGAGGGCGTTCCGTTGCTCCCTGGCATGACCTTTACCATTGAACCGATGATCAACGCCGGTAAACGCCATGTGAAACTGTTGCCGGATGGCTGGACCGTAGTTACCAAGGATCACAGCATCTCGGCTCAGTGGGAGCATACGGTGCTGGTCACTGAAACCGGTTATGAAATCCTCACGCTGAGTCCCGGCGCAACCCTTTAGCGTGTGGGTTTGACTTGAGACCCACGGGCTTTTTTCGGAGAACCGCATGGCTATCCTTGATACAGCGCCACCGTCCGCCGCTACGCTGACTCCTCCCTCTTTCCCGCTCAGTCTGCGTGATGATTCGTTGTGGAATGATCTGGCGCTGTTTGACGCCACGACATTCGAAAACGATCTGACCGCGAACCCCAGCTCAATCGCTGCGTTTCGAAGCCTGCTCAAACACAGCGACGCCCGGCTCAAGGAGTTATTCCGGCAAGGCATTCCTGCCTACGAACTGGTGTTGGCGCGCGCCCGGTTGATGGATGAAGTTCTGCAACGGCTCTGGTTGCGATTTTTTGCAGCAGAGATTATGGATTTGGCGCTAGTGGCGGTGGGAGGCTATGGGCGCGGGGAGTTGCACCCCGGCTCGGATGTCGACATCATGATCCTGCTGGACGACCAGGCATTGGAGATTCATCGTTCCGGCCTGGAGGATTTTCTGGTCTTCCTGTGGGACATCGGCCTGGAGGTCGGCCACAGCGTGCGTACTATCGAGGATTGCGCCCGCGAAGGGGCAGCCGAGATCACGGTCGCCACCAGCCTGATGGAGGCTCGCCTACTGACCGGTTCCCTGGCGCTGTTCGAACGCATGCGGGCGGTGACCGGACCCGACCGCATCTGGCCGGACGCAGCCTTCTTTGAATCCAAGCGGCAAGAGCGTTGCCAGCGCTGCCGCAAGTACAACGAAACCGCTTTTAATCTGGAGCCTAATATCAAAGATGGTCCCGGCGGTCTGCGCGACATGCAGATGATCGGCTGGGTTGCCAAGCGGCACTTTGGCGCCAGCACCTTGCAGGAACTGGTTAGCCACAGCTTCTTGAGCGCGCGGGAATACGACGAACTGATTGAATGCCGCAACTATCTTTGGCAAGTGCGTTTTGCCCTCCATGCGTTGACCGGCCGCCGCGAAGATGTGCTGTTGTTCGATCACCAACGGCGCATCGCCCAGCAATTCGGTTACCAGGACCAGGATCATAACCTGGCGGTCGAACAATTCATGCAACGTTACTACCGGACGGTGAACGCCCTGGGCCGGCTCAACGAGATGCTGTTGCAATTGTTTGAGGAAGCGATACTTTCAGCGGATGAACCGGGCGA
>JAGRHM010000225.1 GCA_020445005.1 Candidatus Competibacteraceae bacterium
AAGATGTCATCGTGCCGGGGTTGGAAGTCGTGCTTTTCCCAGCGGCGCAGGCGATTGCCGGTATTCCCCTCAACATCGCGATAGTCGCCACGCAGGGTCTTGATGGGCGTGCGATGGGTTTTGCCATCCAGTTCATAAACCAGCGCGCCATCCTGCACTGTGCCCTTCTCAGCCGCCTTCATTTCAGCGGCTGAAGCACCGGTAACCACCTCAATTTCAAAGCACTGGTTTTTGGGGTCGGGCTTGAGGCGGGCGATGACGTTACGGGTTTTGGAAATAATCCAGGAGGGCGACATCGATACCCTCCACCCGGTCTCCGGGCAACGCGCCTCCAGGCAATACAGATAAGCCTTGGCGCGATTGCCGTACTCGTCATGCTCGATGCCGAGTTGGGTCATTTCCGCATCCACCGCCTCAGCCACTTCGCGTTGCGCCTTTTCGATTTCAGCCCGACGTTCGGGGCTGGCGCCAATGATATTGAGTGCGCCCCAGGTCAACATGCAGGCGATGGGATTCAGGTCCGAGGCATAGACATCGCAACCCAGTCGCGCCGCCTCAAAGGGGATCGATCCGCCACCGCAGAACGTGTCGCCAACACGCGGGCGATGGCCGTAGCGCAGGATGCCGAGTTGTTCGACGAGTTCCGGGAACGAATGCGCGTCGATGCCCAATGCCGCGTAGTGGCGGTTGACCGCCGGCCAAACCGGCGCATAAAGCCAGTCCTGATCGACCTCTTCCGGGCGCTTGCACAACGCGGCTTTTGCTTCGTAAGTCGCAACGGTTGCCAACGCCGGGCGATACAGGATCAGCTTGTCATCGTCAGTGACTTCGCGCTTCCAGCGAAGAGTAATGCCTTCCTCGTCACAATCCAGTGGAAAGGACATCCAGCGAATGTCGCCGCCAGTCACTCCACTCGAGCAAATCTTAGCTTTGAAGTACTCCCAGGGATCTTGTAGCTCGATACGGGCGGCAATGTCCTTAGCGGAAAAGGCGTTGGCGGCCACCGCCCGCCGCGCCAAGCCTTCATCGTCGAAGGCCATGAGTTTCTCGAAGATTTCCAGGTCGGCTTCCGCATCACCCGTAGGCGGCAATAGACTGCCCAGCACGATAGCCCGCGCCAGAATCAGCGGCTTGCGGCCTTTCCAGTAGGAACCCAGGCCAGTCAGCGTCTGGCCGAGGTTCGCTTTGCGTTCCTTCTGTGCCTCGAAAGACACCTTTTGCGCGGGGAAGACCGATTCAATCAGGGCGGGGGCGTTTTGCAAGGCCAACGAGTTTAATACCGGGTTCATCCAGAATCTCCCTTGGGCGCGCTCATTCGGTTTCCGCGACCTCACCTGCCGCGTAAATCGTGAGCAGCAGTTCACTTTGATCAATCACCCGATACTCGGGCAACCGGCCTGACAACGCCTCGCTGCGCGCCAGAATGATGGGTACTCCCTCACCGCGCCGGTCCATGAACGTGGTGCGGGTGGTTTCAATCCAGTCCACATCCGCCGGGATCGGACAACGCGCCAGCAAGCTGGTCAGGGTTTCATTACGGGCCATTTGCCGATAGGGCAGGCTCTCTGGTTCCAGCGTGTTGGGCAAGCCGCCCGGTGAGTAAAGCTCCAGGCGATCCGCAAACAGACGCAACCGGATCTTGGCGCCGTGAATGGAATAGTCACGATGCGCGACGGCATTGACCAACGCCTCAAACACCGCCACCAGGTCGTACTGGGGAAAGTCCCGGCGTCCCATCGATTTCATGGCCGCTACTTTCATATTGCGGGAAACAAAACGACAGGCTTCGATTGCCTGCGCATCCAGCGGGCCTGTGAAGTCCTTGGCGTCGAGCTGATAGAGATACCCGCTGCCTTCAGGCGTCACGGTTTTGCCCCGATAGGCCACGGCCTGAATGAAGGCATTGGGCAGATGACGGCGCGGATCGCTGCTGGCCATGAGAATGCCGCTGACTGTCGGTCGCCAGACGCCTTCCTCATCCTGCGCCGCCATACCCAGTTTTGACAGCAGGGTTTGCGACTGATCCAGTGGGTGACGGGGTGCAAAACGCTGCCACAGAGCTTGTTGGAGCGTGTCCAGACCGGCTTGTGGCACCGGTGTTTCATCGAAGCGGATCAGCCGTGACTGGCTACGCTGTTGAAAAAGCCGGGCCAGATAATCGGGCGAGATCGGGCGCTTGGATGAACCCACGCGGTGCAGATACCCGCCGGGGCTGAGATGTACAAAC
>JAGRHM010000226.1 GCA_020445005.1 Candidatus Competibacteraceae bacterium
TGGTTGGTGCCGATGCAGAAACAACCCACACCGATCAACCGTGGGGCGCGTTCAAAAACGCGCGCGGTCAACGCAGTTGCGGAACGGATGCCGATGAAGTAAGCGTCGCCGACAGCCTCCAGCAATTCCGGCTCAGGCAAGGATTTGGGCCGATAATCGATATTGGTGTAGCCGTCCGCCTGGAACGCTTCTACAGCGCTGGCGTGAAGACCTTCGAGCAAGAGAATCTTGATCCGGTTTTTATCAAGCGAAGTCTGACTCATGGCTGCCTGGGATTTTGTCGGTAACGAATAGTATGTAACATAACCTCTCTGACCGGAGCTGGCAACTTTGGAGGTTTCATTTAAACGCCCATGAATCAGATTTGGCTCAAAAAGATCCGGGTCGTCGTCTCGCTGGCGTTTCTGGCCCTAACAACGCTGCTGTTCATCGACTTTGATCGGTTTGGCGCAACTCCGGCCGCCACGGCGGCGCTCTATCCGCAATTCGTCCCATCACTCCTCAACTTCGCCGAAACGCTGGCCTGGGGAACAACCGGTTTCCTGCTGGTCATCGGACTGACGCTGCTATTCGGCCGGGTCTATTGTTCAACGATCTGTCCACTTGGCGCGCTGCAAGACATTTTTATCCGCATCGCCGACAAGCTGCGCAAGCCGCGCCGGGTCAAATTTCGCTACCAGAAGCCGCACCTGATCCTGCATTACGGCATTCTGACGCTAACCATCGTCCTGTTCCTGAGCGGCAGCACTCTGGCTTTGAGCCTGCTCGACCCGTTCAGCAATTTCGGGCGGATCGCCAGCGACTTACTGCGCCCACTCTACGTAGCCGCGCATAATGGCTTCGGGCAATTACTGGAAAGTTTTGGCATTTATGGCCCTTTCCCTCTGCACTGGAAAGCGCCAGTGCTGGAGACGCTAATTTTTCCAATACTGTTTCTGATCGGACTCGCCTGGCTAAGCGCCTTCAAAGGTCGTTTGTTCTGCAACATGCTCTGTCCGGTAGGCGCGCTTTTGGGCCTGATCTCGCGGTTCGCAGTGTTCAAAATCCGTATTCCCAAGACCGCCTGCACCCTCTGCGCCCATTGTTCCATTTACTGCAAGGCCGGCTGCATCCATCTAAAGACCCAGGAAGTAGATTTCAGCCGCTGTATTGCTTGTTTCAACTGCATTCCGGTTTGCGATGCGCACGGCATCGGATATGCGCGGGCGCGGGCGCCGGAATCTCAGTCGGAAGATGCGCCCAGTCCAGCGCGCCGGGCGCTGTTGCGTGGGGCCGCGGTTACCGCGGTCGGTTTGGCGGGTCTGTCGGGATCGAGCAGCGGGGAAGCCAAGCCGCATAACCGGGTTCCCAGTACCGTGGCGAATATGCGGACCTATCCAATCGCGCCGCCCGGCGCAGGCGATATTGCCCGGTTCAATGATTTATGCACCGCCTGCCACTTGTGCGTCAGCGCCTGCCCTTACAGCGTATTGCAACCGGCCCTGCTGGACTACGGCCTGTCCGGTTTGCTGCAACCCCATCTCGATTTTGCGACCGGCTATTGCAGCTACGAATGCAACCGGTGCGGGGACATCTGCCCGACGGGCGCCATCCAGCCCCTGGCCTTGCCGGCCAAGAAAACCGTGCAACTCGGCATCGCTCACTTTATCCGCGATAATTGCATCGTTTACACCGACCACACAGCCTGTGGCGCTTGCGACGAGTATTGCCCCACCAACGCCATTGAAATGATTCCCTATCGCGATAGCCTCACCATTCCCGAGGTGCGCGAAGCGCTTTGCATCGGCTGCGGCGCTTGCGAAAACGCCTGTCCGGTGCGTCCCTACCGGGCTATCTACGTGGAGGGCCATCCTGTCCATCAACGCGCGGAACGACCACAAGCCAAACCGCTTGAACGTGAGATGCAAAGCGGATTTCCGTTTTAACCGGCATAAGCGGCGCCGGCCTGGGGTCACTGTTTAAAGAGCGGGCAAAAACGTCTCCTAACCCGCCACGCCAAACACCCTGGCTCGTTCCAGGATGCCCGCCGCCCAACGCTGATGGGTGGCCGGTTCGCAAAACGTCCCGCGCAGCTTGAACACCGCCGCTGCGTCGGGACGCAGCACCGCCGAGGCCATCTCGTAATCCTCACGAGAAACCCGATAACATTCTTCAATAACTGGGATTTGCGTGGGATGAATCGCCGTTTTGCCCAGCAATCCATGTTGAAGATCAGCCTCGACCTCACGCACCAGCACCTCCGGCATATCGAGGCGTTCAAACACCGGCGCGCTCAAAGTGTAGCCTGCCGGATGAAATACGCAGACCAGATCAGCAATCACGCTACGCAACGGCGTATCGTAAACGGTCGCGCCGCGCGACCGGCGAATGCCCAGCAGATTCAACAAATCGTTGCCGCCGATCCGCAAACACAACACCTGCTCACGCAACCCGCTATCCTCCAACCCATCGCGCAATACTTCCATCTGGCGGCGATCAAAGGTTTCCGGGGTTTCCAATACCGGCATCAGCCAATGATCATAGCGGTCATCCCAAACGCGCAACCAATCCCCGAGCGAACGCGGGCCGATCTTGGGCAGGACAAACCCGTGAATCTGTTGAATGCCCTCCATGCGCAATAACCGACGCAGCACCGCCGGATTACGCGGGCGGATGAAGCGTAACGCTGACCCGGTTTCCAGCTCCGGCAACAACGCCGCGAGCCGATGCAACGCCGGCTCCAGATCCCGTTCATGCAAGGCGTCCTCGGTGCAAAAAATCAGCGAGCGCACCGGGAGCGGTTTTTGCCCCTGCGCGATCTGCGCCAGATCCAGGCGACTGGCCGGCACGTACAACGATGCGCCCAACTCGGTCACTGACCGCGTGCGCGCGGACTCCGCGTGGAAATGCGCATGAGACGCGCGAAAATCGACGGGAATAACACTCATAACAGATCCTTGATGAGAGCGGTGGCCTGAATCGGCATGGCGGGATCGAGGGTGACGGGAACCTGCTTTTCCTGGGCTAACCAATGCAAGTGTTCAACATCAGGATGAGCAGGATCGCGCAATAGGAGTCGTCCCGGCACGCGGCGTAATAACACCCGGGTTGCCTCAGCCACGCCAGGTTTGACGAAATTGCGGTCGCTGATCCGGTAACGGTCGTGAAGACGCGCTAAAAAATCCGTCATCACCCGCCGTCGCGCCTGACGTTCTTCCAGATTGCTGCGCACGGTCCCCAACTCAACAGTTGGGAAATACCTCGTCACCTCATCGAGAAACCCGTTTGAACGGTCGAAGCATGCGAACTCCCCATAAAACACGCAACCGTGGAAATCGTCAGGGCCAATGGCGGCGTTGAGAATCGAGCGGCTGGTCAGCCCCGAAACCGTGGCGTTGAGAATGCCGCTGGGCATCGCGTAATCATCATAGGTTGCCGCCACATCTGCGGTTCCACCGATATCCGACACCACATACAGCGCTTCTTCCAATTGCTCCGGCTGCCGTCTATTCCAGCGGCGCACCGCCTGATGCAATTCTTCGGTAATCACCCCTTTGGCGGTCCAGCCATCCACGAAAGCCAGTCCGGTTGGATCGCGACCTTCAGAGCGAAGAATGAACTTCAAGGCGTTTTCATCAATGCCCCGGTCGCGAATGATGGAAATCGAATAGTGGCGCGCATCGGATCGTCCCAACTTGCGCAAGGCGCGCGCCAGCAAAGCGCCAATCGGCGTACCGGCGCGGGCCAGCGAGACGAGTGTGATCTGCCGGGGCCGACTTTCCGCCAAATAGCGCGCCAACCCCATGACCTCCCCTGCCAATCGTCCGGCGTAACGGTCGGTCAACGCCTCGAACAATTGCAAATAACGCGGCCCCGGCGCTCGTTCTGGGGCCAGCATCTCGCTGTAATGGCGCTGGCCGGACTGAATCAGCCGTTCCTTGGCGGCTATATCGACCATTTCCAGTTGCAACGGCTTGAGCAGAAAGATCGTATCCTCGGCCCGGTAGCTGCCGGTGAACGGATTCATAGCCAATACTCGCTCCAAGTCTGGCGCTGAATCTGGCTATCCCTGGGCGTCAGGGCAAAATCGCAGACGCACATGAAGGGCAGATCGGTCAAACTATCGCCGGCGCCAAGGGTGACAATCGGTCCTTCACGCCGCAACTCCCCCGTCACACGCCGCACCGCATCGTGTTTTTGCGCCCCTCGCACGGTTAGCGCCATGTTATTGCCGTTCCAGTGCAACGCCAGCTCCGCCGGCAACCCCTCCCGTTGCAGACGCGCCGCCAGCCGCGCCAGGGTCACGCCGTCATCATCGGCCTTGACGGAAAGATAGGTCAGGCAAGCGTCGACCTCATGACGGCTGATGCGATAACCTTCCCTAGCCGCCTCGGCGCTCAAGCGGTTCCAATAGTCCTCCAGCAGCGACCGCGCCGCCGCCAGGATCGGCTGCATCTCGTTCGTCCACCAGATGGGCAAGGTTCCGTCCGGCTGACGAATCACCGCGCCATGATGCGTGATGCGCCAGGAATGAAAGCTAATCGCCACCCGCTCCAGCGCGCTGTCCGTGCGCCCGGTGACCGGAATCACGATGCCCTGCTCCCACCAGAAATTCAGCAAGCGTTGCTGGGCGCGGGTCATAAACGACAAGACTTCCCCCGCACGATTGAATGCGGCGGGCGCCAACGGTTCACCGGGTGGACACTTGGGAGCGGTTTGCAGAATGGTGTCGTCCAGATCGAGAAAAATCACCACGCGCGGCATGGCTCCTCCACAGCCAGGGCCAATCCGCCTAGCGCGTTCGGCAAGGCATGTAATTCGGGCATGGCTGGATGTTCGTAGATCACCACCGGCAACCGGTCGGCATCCAGGTTGTAAAGATAATTCGGAATGCCATCGCCCTGATGATCGGTGAACTCCCACCGGCTGGCGATGGCGTCCCCGACCAGGATGGGCGAACGGGTCGTAGACTGGTAGAGCACATCATAACCCGCCTCTTCCAAAGCCAAGGCGACGCGGAACGGCGTGTAAGCGTATTCGCCGGTGCCGATAACGGTCAAACCCTCTCTCTCGTTTTGCAACAGGGACAGAGGACATTCAGGTAAACGCCAATCACCCGCAACGACGCCGATCCGCGCTGGATCGATGGCGATGGCGTCATGATATTGCCCCGCATCGGCGACGGCATCGGGCAACGCAGGCGGTGGAAACGCCGGATCAGCGGTAAAACTGAATTCACCTTCAATCAGCGCCGGGAACTGGGCGGGGCGCTCCAGCAACGCCGCCAACTCGCGTTGCCGCGCGGCGCTCAGCCAACAGGCGATGCTGACCAGGGCGATCTGCTCGACCTGGAGATTGACCTGCAAATAAGCGCGGGCCAGCTCGGCCAAAGTGCGCCCGGTGGAAATTTCATCATCCACCAGCACCAGGCTGCGCGCCGTCCGAAACAGGGGTTGCAACCTTGGCTCCGGCAGATAAACCGCATGATCCGGGGCGTGGCTGTGGGACTCGTCGAAGGCGAAGGCCAACGGTCGGCTCAACCGGCAGCGGGTCGTTTGTAGATACAGCACGTCATCGCGCCCGTTTTGCACGGCGACCTCCTCGGCGACGCCGCGCCCCAGGGCAGTCGCCGTTTCCGCCATGCCCATCACCAGCAACGGACCCGGCAGATCAGCGATTTTCGCCGCTAGCCGCCGGTGAACCTCACGCATGACGCTGGGACGCGCCGGCCAGTGCTTGCCCAGCACCTTGCTGACGAACAGGTACAGTCGCCGGGGATTCTGGCGGGTCGCGTAGGTCAGGCACTCGTCCAGCGGCCACTCCTCCCGGCGGAGCGTCAAATTCAAACAACCGGCCTGGATGGAAGCTGTCACGGTTCGCAACGTCAAGAGGTTCTCCTTACGGAAGACAGTATGCCCATATCATTCAGAATGAAT
>JAGRHM010000227.1 GCA_020445005.1 Candidatus Competibacteraceae bacterium
CGGGCAACGCGGCGCTTTTGCCCGATCGACCCTTTGCCAAACCTAGCGCATTGCCGCTCGCGCCGCTTCCGCTAGGAACCCGGAGCGGGTTTCGCCTCGAGCGCGGACGTGATCGTCAATCTTCGCCAGCAGCAAGCGAGGCAACGTGATGTTGATTTTTTCTGCAGGGCCGAAATACCGCTCGACCGGCACTTCGACCACTGCCCAAATCCAGCCGGCGAACTCGGGGTCCGCTTGATGCTCGGTCAAGGTGCGCGCCGTCGGGATGGTCCCGCCATCCTCGATCAAAGCCTGGCAGTGAAAATCGATGGCTTCTCTGGCCTGATCAATCGCCTCGTCCAGTGTGTCGCCTGCCGAAAAGCAGCCCGGCAAATCGGGGACGACCACGCCAAAAGCGTGCGTATCGTCACCGGGTTCGATAGCGATGATAAATTTCATAATCAGTTCCTGCCTTTTAAATCAAACCGGCCTGTTTGCGCAACTTGCGCGTGAGTCCAGTGCCCAAATCCTTTTTCGGGTGCGGCACACTGAGGTGTCCGCCGCGCGTCGGATGAATGTAGATGTGATGTGAACCTTTGACTGCCCGCAACGTTCACCCAGCTTTTTCCAGTTCATTGATGAGGTCTGCACTCTTCATGATGGTTATTATAACCACTGTCGATGCAGTATCAATGCCGTTACCCCTGAGCAGCTCGCTCCAGGCGTGTCCAAGCTGCCAGCACACAGACCACATACGCGCTTGAGTCCGGTGAACTTGTCGGGCAGTGTGGTGCTTTTGCCCAATCCACCCCCCTGATCAACGATCCGCACAGTATCGGTCACCGACGCCTGCGTGGATTGGGCTACGACCGAGAAGATGCTGCGCGAGACGGTGACTCAATTGAAAGGTGTTTTGTCCGAGCGTAGCGCGGTCTGATTGACAAAACGACAAGACAACAAAAAATCCCGTCCCTGGAGTCAGGAACGGGATTTTTGGCTAATATCGGACAGTAAAACAGCGAAACTTAGTGCTGTCCAATGGCCCGGCGCACTTCTTCCAGCGAGTTCGGATCGTCCAGAGTCGACAGATCGCCCGGATCGCGCCCTTCGGCCAGCGCCTGAATTGACCGTCGCAGCAGCTTGCCCGAACGGGTCTTGGGCAGTGCGCTGACAAAGTGAACGTTATGCGGTTTAGCCACCGCGCCCAGCAGTTCCTGTACCTTGGCGATAATCTCCTTCTCCAGGCGCTCGACGGCGCCGGCGGCCTCAAGCTGCGTCGGATCTTTCAATCGAGCGAAACCAACAGGCACCTGACCTTTAACCTTGTCAGCTATGCCGATCACCGCCACCTCGGCAACCGCGGCATGAGACTGAATCGCTTCTTCGATTTCACGGGTGCCCAGCCGATGGCCCGCGACGTTGATGACGTCGTCGGTGCGGCCCAGAATGAAGTAGTAACCCTCTTCATCACACACTGCCCAGTCGGAGGAGGTGTAGAGCAGCTCCTTGAAGCTGGAGAAGTAGCTCTGCACGAAACGCTTGTCATCACCCCAAACGGTGCTTAAGCAACCCGGCGGTAAAGGCGGCTCGACGACCAACACACCCTTTTCACCCCGCGGCACTTCCTCGCCGGTGCCTTCGTTGATCACCCGGATGTTGTAGCCATACACGGGGAATCCAGGCGAACCAAAGCGATTGGGCTTCAAGTCCACGCCCGGCAGGTAGGATAGCATCGGCCAACCGGTCTCGGTCTGCCAGTAGTGGTCGATGACCGGAATCTTCAATGCGTCGGTAATCCAGCGTGAAGTTGGCTCGTCCAGCGGTTCGCCAGCCAGGAACAGGTAGCGCAGACAGGACACATCATGCATCGTCATGTACTTCTGATCCTGTCCCTTCAATACCCTCACCGCGGTCGGCGACGAGAACATGGTGCGCACCTGGTATTCATTAACGATCTTCCACCAGACGCTGGGGTCGGGCCGGGTTGGCATTCCCTCGTAGAAAATGGTCGGCGAGCCGTTGAGCAACGGACCGTAGACGATGTAGGAGTGCCCCACCACCCAGCCAATGTCGGAGGTGGCGAACATGGTTTCGCCCGGATTGATGTGGTAAAGATGCTTCATGGTGGAAGCCAGAGCCACTGCGTAACCGCCGACATCGCGTTGCACACCCTTGGGAATGCCGGTCGTGCCAGAGGTATAGAGGATGTAGCTGGGTTCGTTCGATTCCAACCAGACTACAGGAACCTCGGCATCCATGTGCTGGGCGCGCAGGGTCGCGTAATCCAAATCGCGGCCTTCCACCAGCGTCAGGCCCTTATCCAGGCCTCGGTTGCACATCACCACTTTTTCCGGCGGGAACTTGGCCAGATTGCAGGACTCATCGACCAAGTGCTTGTAGGGCACGGCCTTGCCATTACGCATGCCGGCATCGGAGGTAACCATGACCTTGGGTTTGGCGTCGTCGATGCGCACCGCCAGGTTGTAGGCGGCGAAACCGCCGAATACCACCGAGTGAATGGCGCCGATTCGGGCGCAGGCCAGAATAGAGAACAAGGCTTCAGCGATCATCGGCATATAGATGATGACCCGGTCGCCTTTGCCTACACCGAGTGATTGCAGCACGGCGGCGAAGCGATTGACTTCGCGATGCAGTTCAGCGTAGGTGTAGATTACCGTCTCGTTGGTTTCCGTCGAGATGTAAATCAGCGCGTTTTGGTCGGCGCGGTCGGCCAGATGCCGATCCACTGCGTTGTAGCACAGGTTGGTCTCACCGCCGACAAACCATTTGCAAAACGGTGGGTTGCTATAGTCCCGGATTTTTTGCGGCGGTTTGTTCCAGTGGATTAACTGGGCTTGTTCGCCCCAGAAACCCTCGGGATCGTCAATGGACCAGCGATGGAATTCTTCGTAAGTCATGTTCGAGTATCCTCCAGCTTCAATGGTTTGGGAATGCGACTTTTATGATTGTCGGCGGCAAACAGTGTAGTCGGTTACTGGGAAATTTCCTGTTTGCCCGTACAGGACTGACTTGGAACACGAGCGTAGAACGGGCAGGCTGTCCGTTCTACGCCTCAGCGCCTCGCGACCTACTTCAGCAGATCTTCAATGCTGGCGCGTTCTTCGCGCAGTTCCTTTTCAGTCGCTTCCATTTTGCCGCGACTGAACTCGTCGACCGGCAAGCCCTGCACAATTTCGTAGTCGCCATTCTTGCA
>JAGRHM010000228.1 GCA_020445005.1 Candidatus Competibacteraceae bacterium
GACGAAGAAAACCGCAAGGCGCTTTATGCCCGGTTCCTCGAATCGCAAAAATATGCGCAGGTCGATCCTTGGGCGGAACGCGCCAGCGGGCGGGTGGATGCTCACGAATTCCAGCCTTTACGGCAAGTTGGTTGAGAAATGGAGGCAAGCAACATGTACGACTGGCACGAAATCGGCGCGCTCGACGACATTCCCCGTCTGGGTTCGCGCGTGGTCCATACGCCGCACGGCAATGTGGCGGTTTTTCGCGCGGCGGACGATCAGGTATTTGCTCTGCGCGACCGTTGCCCGCACAAGGGCGGTCCGCTGTCGCAGGGCATCGTTCACGGCCACCGTATCACCTGTCCGTTGCACAACTGGGTGCTGGAACTGGAAAGCGGTCAAGCGGTCGCGCCGGATGAGGGTTGCGCCACCCGTTACCCGGTGCGCTTGGACAACGGGCGGCTCTGGCTGGGGTTGAACAACGTGGTCAGCCTGTCCACCGCGACCCTGGCCACTGCGTGAATGAGGACGGCAGGATGAGCAATCCCGGAGCGACGGTCCAGACCACTTGTCCTTATTGCGGCGTCGGCTGTGGCGTCAAGGTTGCAATTGGCGCTGACGGTAGCGCACAAGTCGCCGGTGATGAGATGCATCCGGCCAATTATGGACGGCTCTGCTCAAAAGGCGCGGCGCTGGGCGAAACGCTGAGTCTGGATGATCGCCTGCTGTACCCCGAAATCGCCGGACAGCGCGCATCATGGGATGAAGCATTGAATGCCGTTGCTGAGGGGTTTCGCCGCACGGTGGAAGAACATGGCCCCAATGCCGTGGCTTTCTACGTTTCCGGGCAATTGCTGACCGAAGATTACTACGTCGCCAACAAGCTGATGAAAGGCGGTTTTGGCAGCGCTAATATCGACACCAATTCGCGGCTCTGCATGTCCTCATCGGCGGCGGGACATAAACGCGCTTTCGGTTCGGACACGGTGCCCGGCTGCTACGAAGACCTGGAGGAAGCAGATCTGATCGTCTTGGTCGGTTCGAATCTCGCCTGGTGTCATCCGGTGTTGTATCAACGCATTCTCGCCGCACGCGAGCGACGCGCAGGCAAGCCTAAACTGGTGGTGATCGATCCGCGCCGCACCACCACCTGCGACGCTGCCGAAACCCATTTACCCCTCAAACCGGGTTCCGACACGGCGCTGTTCAATGGTCTGCTCGTCCATCTTTATCAGCAGGATCGGCTCAACCTGGAATTTTTGGAACAACATGTCGCCGGTTTCTGGTCTGCCTATCAAGCGGCGCGCGAGGTTGCGCCCAACGTCCCGGCGGTGGCTGCCCAAACGGGCTTGCGTGAAAGCGAGATTGCCGAGTTCTATGGATTATGGGGACGGACCCGAAAGGTAGTGACCGTTTATTCGCAAGGCGTCAACCAATCGGCCCACGGTAGCGACAAGGTCAACGCCATCCTCAACGGCCATCTAGCCACCGGACGCATCGGCCAGCCGGGCATGGGACCTTTCTCAGTCACCGGCCAGCCCAATGCGATGGGTGGCCGTGAAGTCGGCGGCCTGGCCAATCAATTGGCCGCACACATGGACTTTGCGCCGGATGACGTGGAGCGGGTGCAGCGTTTCTGGCAAGCGCCGGTCATCGCCCATCAGCCTGGTTTGAAGGCGGTCGAACTGTTTGAGGCGGTCGCCGACGGGCGCATCAAGGCCCTGTGGATCATGGGCACCAATCCTGTCGTGAGCCTGCCTGATGCCGATAGCGCGCGCGAAGCCTTAAAGCGTTGCCCACTGGTGGTCGTGTCCGACGCCATCGCCGATACCGACACGGTGCGTTTGGCGCATATCAAGCTACCCGCACTGACCTGGGGCGAAAAAGACGGCGCGGTGACCAATTCCGAGCGGCGCATCTCCCGGCAGCGCGCCTTTCTGCCGCCGCCCGGCGAAGCGCAACCCGATTGGTGGGCGGTTACGCAAGTCGCCCGGCGGCTGGGATTCGGCGCGCTGTTTCCTTTTGAATCGCCAGCGGCCATTTTCCGTGAACATGCGGCGTTATCGGGATTTGAGAATGAAGCGGGGCGCCGCGACTTCGATATCTCCGCGCTCGCCGAATTAGCCGATGCGGATTACGACGCTCTGCAACCCGTGCAATGGCCGTTGCCGCGCAGTGCGACGGCAGGCGCGGCCCGTCTGTTCGGCGCGGGCGGATTCTTCACCGCTGATCGCAAAGCCCGTTGCATCGCGGTCGGTCCGCGCGGCCCGGCGCATGTCGTGAACGACAGCTTTCCGCTGGCGCTGAACAGCGGGCGGATTCGCGATCAGTGGCACACCATGACCCGCACCGGCAAAACCGCGCGGTTGACCAGCCACATTCCTGAACCTTATCTGGAAATTCATCCGGTGGATGCGCTGGCCTGTAGCGTCGGCGAAAACACCTTGGCGCGCGTTCATAGCCGCTGGGGTGAAATGATCGTCCGCGTGCGCACCAGCCCCGAACAGCAACCGGGCAGCGTTTTTGTCCCCATGCATTGGGGTTCGCCATTAGCGCCGCGTGGGCGCGTCAATGCCGCGGTCAATCCAGCGGTGGATCCGTTATCCGGTCAACCAGAATCAAAACACACGCCGGTGCGCGTTCAGGCGTATCGTCCCCGCTGGCATGGGTTTCTGCTTTGCCGCCAAGCAATGGCTCCTCCTGAAGTTGAATACCGGGTCAGTATTCGCGACCGTGGTTGTTGGCGCTACGAGTTGGCGGGGGAAACCGCCGTGGAGCATTGGCCGACCTGGGCGCGCGATCTGCTCGGCGACGATCCCGGTTGGGAATGGCTGGAATTCGCCGACGCCAGCGCCGGTCGTTATCGAGGCGCGGTGCTGGTCGATGGACGGTTGCAAGCTTGCCTGTTTGTCGCCCCCAGCCATGAACTGCCGTTACGCGGCTGGCTAGCCGGGCTATTTGCTGTTCAGAATCTCGATTCCGCCCAACGCGCCAGCCTGCTGGCCGGTCGACCGGGCCAGGGTCAGCGCGACCAGGGCCGCATCGTCTGCGCCTGTTTTGGAGTCGGGCTAAATACGTTGACCGCCGCGATCCGTGAACAGCAATTGACCACGCCGCAAGCGATTGGCGTTGCGCTGAAAGCAGGCACCAACTGCGGTTCCTGCGTGCCAGAATTACGGCAACTGATTACCCAGACCTGATACCGTTTCCTCAAAAAGTTCTGAGCATAGATTCCCCTTTTTTAAGGAGGGGACATGCCTCCCTGTAATTATTGGCATAATTGCGGGGCACAGATCAACACACACACCGGCATCAGGCCGCCATCCACCAGGCGAATAGGGTCTGTGACGGCCCCTTGGTCGATCAACAATTGCTGGTGAAGTCGTTGCTTGATCACCCCAGATTCGCCGCCTGCTGGGCAAACGTGGTGCGCGATCCCAATTCCGGAAACCACGACGGCCAATGACGACTGAAGTACTTCCAGATGCGCACATCCGTATCCAACCCTAAAAACTCGCCGACCACTTCCGTGGTGATGACTTCACGATCCGTCAGCTTGGGGGTACCCGAGTTCGACAGTTAGTGCTTTAACTTATTGAATATCTTATGGCGACTTTAAAAACGTGACCCTACAACAACGTGAGGGGTTGGCAGACGACGGGCCTTTTGATGTTTCAGGCTTTCAGCACCTCGGTTTGTTCATGACGAATCGTGGAGAGGCGGGTCACGGATTGTGTTGCATTCAACCGGATATGATGATACTGGATACGCCGCAATTGCTCCAAGGCGCGTTCGGGCGACAACTCGATGTGAGCGGCCCTCAAGCGCAGGTGCATGATTCGATACAGGATCAGCGCCATAAAGTAAAAAACCCCGCCGCTTGCAGCGGGTTTTTTTACTCTTCCAGGGGTATTTCCGCCAGCGGACGCGGGCCGTCGTTGAACAAAACGCAACAGAGCCATGAAAAGGCTATTAAACATCGATGAGTCAAAGCTGTTTGACCAATTGAAACAAGCGGAAACCAGTGACCCTACCGCTCGTGACCAACTGGCTGGCAATGTTCGCTGGGTGGTCAAGCAAGCGGAGACCATCAGCCGCTGGATTATCTGCCGCCTACCACAATACACCCTCCACGATGATACGCACTTGTTCAATATGCTTTCGATCATGGAGGCGTTATTGCCGGAGGAGACGCTACGACAACTGACGCCGCTGGAGTGCGCGTTGTGCATCCTAGCCGCATTTACTCACGATCTTGGTATGGTGATGCTCGACGAGGACGTACAGAAATACCAGGACACCATAGGCACACCTGAAAACCAGGAATGGCGGCGGCATTGCAATGCGTACCCGGAAGAGCTGCGCCAGATCGAACGCTGGAAAAAGATTCGTGATCGCGAGCCGGACCGCGCCAATGAGGCCAGTCGTCGTGTCGGCTATCTCGAAGGTCATCTTCTGGCGGAATTCATCCGCAAGCGCCACGCCGACCCGCTCGATCCTATCCTGCATTGGCTTAACCGGCTGGAAGAAGAAGCAACAAACCAGGCGCTATTCTGCTACGGCCACTTCAATTTCAAACGCTATCTGGCGCAAATCGGCGTCAGTCACGGTCAGCGCGTGTCCTGGTTGCGGGAAACACTGGTTCAGGGCGGCAAGGAGGATAGTTTCCGCCGACTCGCCGGCGGCGAGCAGGTGAATCTCGCCTTCCCCGGTTTGCTGGTGCGTCTGGCGGACATCATGGATTTCGACGCCAGCC